>NZ_JBALOW010000045.1:171044-207032 GCF_036965085.1 Bacillus sp. JJ1532 | reverse complement strand
TTAGTATTCTATTAATGGGCTTACTTGCTGCATGTGGAACAAGTGAAGAGCCTTCATCAAATGGATCAGAGAAAAAGGAATCTGACAAGAAGACATTAATCATGGGGACATCAGGAGATTATGCTCCGTTTGAATACATCGATACAGCTAAAGGCGATGACATTATTGGAGTCGATATTGATATTGCAAAAGCTGTAACAGAAAAATTAGGTTATGAATTTGAAGTTCGTGATATGGATTTTGGCGGTTTAATTCAAGCTCTGCAATCTGGTCAAGTTGATTTCGTTATGGCAGCGATGTCTGCAACAGAAGAAAGAAAGAAAAGTGTAGATTTTAGTGAAATATACTATACATCAAAGCATATGATAGTTTCTAAAAAAGATAGTGGAATTACGAAGGTAGAGGATCTTAAAGGCAAAAAGATTGGTGCTCAATTAGGATCCATTCAAGAAGAGAAAGCTAAAGAGTTAGCTGAAACAGTGGAAATGTCTGTGGAAAACCGCAACCGTATTCCTGAATTGATTCAAGAAATTAAAGCTGGCCGTTTAGATGCAGCAATTATTGAAGATACAGTTGCTAAAGGTTACTTAGATAATAACGCTGACATCGAAGGGTTTACTGTTGAAGATGCAGATGGCGGATATGCAATTGCATTGCCTAAAAACAGCGAGCTAACAGCAGAATTTAACAATGTATTAAAAGAAATGATTGATAATGGCGAAGTAGATGCGATTATTAAAAAATGGTTTGAAGAGAAATAATATGGCTTAAGTGGCGATAAACGTTCAGAAGTAATCGGGCTTCTGAACGTTTTTGCCCTTTTGGTTTAGCTGATTGAGAGAGGACTGAGCATTCGGATGAATTTTGATTTTTCTTCCATTCTCCCTTCCCTTCCATATATTTTAAAGGGAATAACCGTAACACTCCAAATAGTAGGTTTAGCTGCATTATTAGGGTTTGTTCTAGGAATTATATTATCACTTTTTAAGATTAGCTCCATTAAACCGCTGTTATGGTTTGCAGATCTATATACTTCTATTTTCCGTGGTACGCCTTTAGTGCTGCAATTAATGATTATTTACTTTGGATCACCGCAAATTTTTGGTTATCAAATTGAACCATATTTTGCCGCTGTTCTAGCATTTGGGATGAATTCTGCTGCCTATATTTCCGAAATTATTCGGGCAGGGATTCTTGCTGTTGATAAAGGACAAAGCGAGGCAGCGAAAGCACTTGGAGTCCCATACAGCAAGATGATGCTGAATATCATTTTACCGCAGGCTTTAAAGAACATTTTGCCAGCACTTATGAATGAATTTATTACTCTAACAAAGGAATCTGCTATTGTAACAACGATTGGCGTAATGGATATTATGCGCAGGGCTTATCAGGTCGGTGCCGACAAGTTCCGCTTTATTGAACCATTGCTATTAGCTGGTCTCATTTACTATTTAATGGTTATTACTTTAACATTCCTTGGAAAAGCAGTCGAAAGGAGGATGAGACGCAGTGATTAAGGTTGAAAATTTATATAAACAGTACGGTAAGCTTGAAGTGCTGAAGGGAATTTCAACAACGATAAAGGATGGGGAAGTTGTGGCCATTATTGGCCCATCAGGCTCTGGAAAATCAACTTTTCTTCGCTGTATTAATTTTCTGGAGAAGCCAACAGCTGGTCAGATTTGGATCGGGGATCAGGATATTACAAATAAGAAAACAAATATTATGAAGGTTCGTCAAAATGTTGGGATGGTCTTTCAGCATTTTCATCTATTCCCTCATAAAACGGTGCTTCAAAACTTAACATATGCGCCTATGACGGTTAAAGGCCTTTCAAAGCAGGAAGCTGATAAAATTGGTCTTGAGTTATTAGCGAAAGTGGGGCTTTCTGAAAAGGCTTCTGAATACCCAAATCGATTATCTGGGGGACAGAAGCAGCGGGTAGCGATAGCTAGAGCCTTAGCCATGCAGCCAGATGTCATGCTATTTGATGAACCAACCTCAGCGCTTGACCCTGAAATGGTCAAAGAGGTGTTGGATGTTATGAAGTCGTTAGCACATACTGGAATGACTATGGCGATTGTTACTCATGAAATGGGATTTGCTAAAGAGGTTGCTGATCGAGTTCTATTTCTTGATGGAGGGGTGCTAGTGGAGGATGCCCCGCCAAATGAATTCTTTGCTAATCCTAAATCCGCACGTGCTCAGGATTTCTTGCAAAAAGTTCTGTAAATCATGTAGGAAAATATGTTAATAAGGAAATTACGAATAAAAAAGAAGATGATTTCTATTTGATCATCTTCTTTTTTTTGGACATAATTTGTTATGAAGCTTATAATTATTCGCATATAAAGGATTTGACTAGGAGCTAACAAACTATGAAGTTTCGTATCGGCTATCGAACGATTAAAACAGCGATTGGTACAACTGCTGCCATCATCTTAGCACAAATATTTGGTTTTACTAATTTCGCTGCAGCTGGAATTATTACCATTCTTTGTATAAAACCTACAAAAAAGATGTCACTAAGGGCATCATTAGACCGTTTTTTTGCCTGTCTTATCGCCATGCTTTTATCAGGATTGATTTTTGAAGGAATTGCTTATCACCCATTAATGATTGGTCTTTTGCTGCTATTTTTTATTCCAATTACTGTCATGCTTAAGATTAGTGATGGAATTGTGACAAGCAGTGTGATTATTTTACATATTTATGCCGCAGGGCAGGTAACGACAGAAATCATTCTTAATGAAATTGGGATTATTACCATAGGGATAGGTGTTGCGCTGATTGCAAATCTTTTTATGCCAAGCTTGGATCAGAAGCTAGGTGAATATCAAGTGCAGATTGAAGAAAATTTTAAACGGATATTCGAAGAAATTGTAATCTATCTGCGTGTAAATGAGAGTGACTGGGACGGGCTCGAAATCACGGAGACTGCGAGGCTGATTGAGGAAGCTGAGGCCCTTTCCTACAGGGATGTAGAAAATCATCTACTTCGCAATGAAAATATTTTTTATCATTATTTTAAAATGCGGGAAAAACAGTTCGAAATTATTGAACGGGTTTTGCCAATTGCTACCTCCATTTCGCATACTGTTGAACAAGGAGAAATGGTTGCTGATTTTATTGAGGAGTTATCAAAAAATATTCACCCGGGAAATACTGCCCAAATATTTTTAGACAAGCTTTATGAAATGAATGAATCATTTAAGATCATGGAGTTGCCAAAAACGAGGATCGAATTCGAAGCTAGAGCGGCTCTTTTTCAATTTACGCGAGAAATGGAAGAGTATTTATTGATCAAAAGTACAACGAAGGAGCTGCCAATTGGAAGAAAGATGCATGTTAATAATGATTAAAGTGAAAACTATCCTTTAAAAGGTTGGTGATCACATGTTTAAGCTTATTTCTTCCATGCTAATAGCACTGGCATTTTCGCCCATTTGGCCGTTAGGAGAAAATCCATTGCCTGGTGACCCTTTTATTATTGTCAATAAAAAAACGAATGAAATAGCTTTTATTCATGACAATAAAGTTCAAACAGTGATCGCTGCAGCAACAGGCAAGACAGAAGATTTAACACCTGAAGGTTTTTTTACGATTACGGTAAAGGCGAAAGATCCTTATTATCGGAAAAATGATATTAAGGGCGGTGATCCTGATAATCCTCTAGGATCAAGGTGGATAGGATTTGATGCAGCGGAAACCGATGGGAGAATTTATGGAATCCATGGCACAAATAATCCAGCATCCATTGGAAAATATGTTTCTCAAGGCTGTATCCGCCTGCAAAATGAAGCAGTCGAATCATTATATGATTTGGTTCCAGTTGGTACGAAAATATTAATTGTTTCCTCTCCGAATCATTTTGAAGATATTGGGCGTTCCTATGGGGCGATCCAATAAAAAAAGCAGTGGATTTCTAATCCACTGCTTTTTAAAATCTACTAGAAAAACATCGAGGCTCCAACAAACAATGAAGATGCCAGCATTGCAAAAATCATTAAATAAACGATGATCTTACGTGCTTTTTTATTAGACAAAAGAATTCCCCCTTTAATCTATTTTCTCCTACTTACATTTTACTAGGAAAAATCAAAATGAACAACCGCTCGATTTAGAAAGGATTTTTCGACATATTTAGAGAATACATAATATGACTGTTTTAATGCAACTTCTCGGCTTGAGAAAAGGAATCCTATTCATGATTGATGTTTCACTTTAGTATAGAAAAGATTATAATTTTAGAAGGATAGCAATTGGAGGGGAACATATGATTAAAAAGGTTGATCATATCGGAATTGCAGTTCGATCACTTGAGAAGGCATTGCCTTTTTATACGGACATTCTAAAGCTTCCTCTGCTTGGCGTTGAAGAGGTGGAAAGTGAAATGCTTAAAGTTGCTTTCCTTAAAGCCGGAGATACGAAGCTCGAGCTATTGGAGCCTACTAATCCTGAAAGCGCTGTCGCAAAATTTATCGAGCATCGTGGAGAAGGTCTTCATCATGTTGCATTAGGTGTGGAATCCATCCAGGATCGGATTAATGAAATGAAAGAAAAGGGAATTTCCATGCTGAATGATGCCCCAAAAATGGGTGCAGGTGGAGCACAGATTGCATTTATGCATCCAAAATCTACAGGAAAAGTGCTTTATGAATTTTGCGAAAGGAAAGGATGAATAAGGACCATGGCAGACATCTATGAAAAGATTAACGAATTATATGACCGCCGAAGAGAAATTGAACTTGGCGGGGGGGATGAAAGAATTGCAAAGCAGCATGAGAAGGGGAAGCTAACGGCAAGAGAGCGAATTGATTTACTAGTGGATCCAGGGACTTTCGTTGAGCTAAATCCGTTTATTGAACATCGCTGTACGGATTTTGGACTGGATGGACAGAAGGGGCCAGGAGATGGGGTTGTAACTGGGTATGGAAAAGTTAATGGCAGACCGATTTTTCTATTTTCCCAGGATTTCACGGTTTTCGGAGGAGCACTTGGTGAGATGCATGCGAAGAAAATTGCCAATGTGATGGATTTAGCTGCAAAAAATGGGGCGCCATTTGTTGGTTTGAATGATTCTGGCGGTGCGAGAATTCAAGAAGGTGTTGTGTCATTAGATGGATATGGCCATATCTTTTACCGAAATTCGATTTATTCTGGTGTGATTCCGCAAATCTCCGTCATCATGGGACCGTGTGCAGGTGGAGCAGTCTATTCGCCTGCGATCACTGACTTTGTTTTCATGGTTGAAAATACGAGCCAAATGTTTATTACAGGACCTAAAGTAATTGAAACAGTTACTGGTGAGAAAATATCTGCTGAGGATTTAGGCGGAGCAAACGTACATAATACGATTAGCGGCAATGCGCATTTTAAAGGCAAAACAGAGGCGGAAGTCATCGATCAGGTTCGCCATTTATTAAGCTATTTGCCGCAAAATAATGAGGAAAAGCCACCTATGCTGCATGCAGACAATGAAGACGATTATCGTCCGGATTTAACAGATGTCATCCCGTTCGATGCAGTACGTCCTTATGATGTACGGAAGGTTATAGAGCAGGTGGTTGATAAGACTTCCTTTATGGAGATTCATCAAGACTTTGCAAAGAACATTGTCGTTGGCTTAGCGAGAATTAAGGGTGAAGTCGTTGGTCTTGTCTGCAATCAGCCGAAATTTATGGCGGGCGGTCTTGATATCGATTCTTCTGATAAGGCAGCGAGATTTATTCGTTTCTGTGATTCCTTTAATATTCCGATTATCACTTTTGAGGATGTAACGGGATTTTTCCCTGGTGTTAAACAAGAGCATGGGGGAATTATCCGCCATGGTGCTAAAATTTTATACGCTTATTCTGAAGCAACTGTTCCAAAGCTAACCGTCATATTGCGAAAGGCGTTTGGCGGGGCATATGTGGCTTTGAATAGTAAAGCGATTGGTGCTGATCTTGTTTTTGCTTGGCCGAATGCAGAGGTTGCAGTGATGGGGCCTCAAGGGGCGGCAAATATTATTTTCGCCCGGGAAATTCAAAACAGTGAAGATCCGGAGACAACTAGAGCGCAAAAAATTGAAGAATACCGTGAAAAATTTGCTAATCCATATGTTGCGGCAAGCAGAGGAATGGTCGATGATGTCATTGACCCTCGTGAAACAAGAATCAAACTCATTCAAGCTCTCGAAATGCTGCGAAATAAGCAAGAATCCAGACCGAAGAAGAAACACGGGAACATTCCGCTTTAAAATTGGAATTGTACAATTTATAATAGACAGATACTTAACGTAAATTGGAGGAAAAAAGAATGATTAATCAGGAACGTTTACTTAATGAATTTTTAGAGCTAGTCCAAATAGATTCAGAAACAAAATTTGAAGCAGAAATTGCAGAGGTATTAAAACAAAAATTTTCTGATTTAGGTATAGAGGTTTTTGAAGATGATACTACAGCACAGACAGGTCACGGGGCAGGCAATTTGATTTGCACGCTTCAAGGAACAAAAGAGGGAGTAGACACGATCTATTTCACCTCTCATATGGATACAGTTGTTCCGGCTAAAGGGGTTAAACCATCCATTAAGGACGGCTATGTTGTTTCAGATGGTACAACCATACTTGGAGCAGATGATAAAACAGGACTTGCTGTCATGCTCGAAATCATTAAAGTTCTTAAAGAACAAAGCATCCCACATGGCACCATCCAATTTATCATTACAGCTGGGGAAGAATCTGGCCTAGTTGGTGCAAAGGCCCTTGATCCATCATTTATGACAGCAAAGTATGGCTACGCGCTTGACAGCGATGGCAAGGTTGGAAACATTATTGTTGCTGCACCAACACAAGCAAAGATGATGGCGACCATTCATGGTAAAACAGCTCACGCTGGCGTTGCTCCTGAAAAAGGGGTTTCAGCTATCACAATTGCTGCAAAAGCGATTTCAAGAATGCCTTTAGGCCGTATTGACGAGGAAACGACTGCCAATATTGGCCGTTTTGAAGGTGGAACTCAAACCAATATCGTATGCGACCGCGTGGATATTTTAGCCGAGGCCCGCTCTTTAGTAAATGAAAAAATGGAAGTGCAGGTCCGTAAAATGAAGGAAGCATTCGAAAGTGCTGCTGAAGAAATGGGTGGAAAAGCAGACGTTGAAATTAAAGTAATGTACCCGGGCTTTAAATTTGGAGAAGGCGATCATGTTGTCGAAGTTGCCAGGAAGGCTGCGGCAAAAATCGGCCGAAGCTGTGAGTTATTGAAAAGCGGTGGAGGCAGCGATGCAAATGTCATTGCTGGTTTTGGTATCCCAACAGTCAACCTTGCTGTCGGATATGAAGAAATTCACACGACTAATGAGCGTATGCCAATCGAGGAATTGAATAAATTGGCGGAAATGGTGATTGCCATCATTGAGGAAGTTGCGGCTTAATTAGACTGTGATTTAAGGCATGAAATTAATAAAAAAGCAGTGAAATTTCGTTGTGAAATTCACTGCTTTTCTTATTGTTGATAAATCCTTCAATCTGACTGACAAATTGTGAGTTTGTAAACAGCCTTAGTAATAATTGGCTGATCCATTAATGACTAGATTCCATTTGATCGACATGGATAACATGCTTGCTATTAGCCCAAATGAACAGCACGGATATGAGCACAAATACTGCCCCTACAATAAACGGGATATGAGGGTTAAACCATTCTGCTAATTTTCCAGCAAAGAATGGAGCGATTGCGCCTCCAATAAAGCGGAGGAAGCTATATGCTGCAGAAGCCGTTGACCGTTCGACTGGCGCTGAATTCATGACAGCTGTTGTGATCAAAGTGTTATTATTTCCTAATAAGGCTCCAGCACAAATAACTGCAGCAATCACTACCCATTGAGTGGATGTCCATATTCCCATAATGAATAAAACGAGGGCAAATAAAATTAGCATCGCACACATAGATTTGACTGTTCCAAATTGCTTCTGCAGCTTTGGCGCCATAAAAACAGAGGTAACTGCAAGCAAGATCCCCCATCCAAGGAATACTAGGCCAAGTCCATGTTCGTCAAGACCCATGACAAATGGTGCAAAAGCCAAAAGGGTGAAGAATCCGAAGTTATACAGCATGGCAGTGATCCCAAAAACAAATAGGGAGCGATGCTTCAAGGCGCGAAATGGATCCATTAAAGACGTCTTTGGACGGGCAGCGCTAATTGTTTTTGGCTTCGGCATCAACGTAATGAGGCCAATAAAGGCAATAATCATTAACACAGCTACCCCAAAGAAAGGACCTCTCCACGACATGCCGCCGAGCCAGCCGCCAATAAGTGGCCCTACAGAAATACCAAGTCCAATTGCTGCCTCATATAAAATAATGGCATTTGCAGTACCGCTCGTTGAAAGGGATACGATGGCTGCTAATGCTGTTGCAACAAAGAGGGCATTTCCAAGACCCCAGCCTCCCCGTAGCCCAACTAGCTCCCAAATTCCGTTTGAAAATCCGCCAAGTGCTGAAAATATGGCAATAATGATAATTCCAGTAAGCAACGTCCATTTAATGCCAAGTCTGGACGAAATCATGCCAGTAATGAGCATTGCGACCGCCATGACAGCATTATAGCTAGTAAATAGAAGGGAAACTTCACTTGGTGTGGCATTTAAGTTCTTAGCAATCGCAGGTAAAATGGGATCAACTAGCCCAATTCCCATAAAGGCAATAATACAGGCAAAGAAGACTGCCCAAACAGATTTTGGTTGTTTAAGAAGACTCGTCTTTTCCCCTTCTGCTTTTGCCGTAGAAGCTGATTGAGTTATTGATGACATTCTCACATCTCTCCCTTTATTTTATAATTTCGTAAAAAACAAGTTTTTATTAGCTTGCCGATGAATATAAATAGTTGTATTATGAAACTATATTATTGTATTATACAACTATTTTTCAAAGTGTCAATATTGTCCTAAGCAAAAGCTTTCAATTTTTTAGAAATGAAAATAGCTTATGATATAATTAGTACAGATTATTAGTTATTGCGAGGTAGTAAAAATGGATGAGCAAGAATTGGAAACCATTGAACTTGAATTGGCAATCCTAATCCGGCGGACCACATCATTTTCAAATCATAAGAAACTTGGTAATCTTGATCGTTCAGCCTATTTATTATTGCATCAAATAAATGCCCATAATGGATCTGCTGGTGTAAAAGTATTGGCAGAAGAGTTCCAGCTAGATATATCAACTGTAAGCAGACAAACAGCATCGCTTGAGAAAAAAGAATATGTAATTAGAATTCCTGATCCATTAGACGGGAGGGCTTATTTCCTTCAAATTACCGATTTAGGGAAAAAAGAATTGTTTCAATATAAAGAGGCACGAATGGAGAGGGTGTCTGAAGTAATTGAAAGTTGGCCTGACGAGGATAGGAAGTCATTTGGCCGCCTTTTGAAAAAATTTAATCGCTCTGCAATTAATAAATAGGAAATTTTAATTAATTATTAAGAATATATCCTTCAAAAAACTTCTTCCCTTTAGTAATATATACATAGGGGAAATTATCCGCTACACGAGGAGGGGTTGCATTTGGAAGAGACGAATAAAGTTGTTGTGTTTCAAGTTGGAAATGAAGAATATGCGATTCCAATCCGATTTGTCATTTCAATAGAAAAAATAGAAGGAATTACGCCGATCCCTCATCTGCCTGAATATGTGAATGGAATTTTTAAAGTAAGAGGAGATCTGATTCCTGTTATCGATTTTGAAAGAGTTCTATACAATCAGCCTACATCGCCAAATGAAACAACAAAGATTATTGTATTGCAGACAAATGATCTGTCAATCGGAGTAATTGTCAAGGATGCCAAGGAAATCATTGATATTCCGCCTGATAAATTAAAGCAGCTTGGGCTTATCGCATACAAAAAAACAACCTATTTTACGGGTGTTGCTAATTTAGATTCTCGCATTATTACCTTAATAGACCCTTCGCAAATGGTTCAATCATTAGAAGGAATCAAGCAAATTCAAGATTTTATGAAATCACAGAAAGTTACATAATATTTTCAAACAGGGGATGAATGGCCATCCTCTGTTTTTTTTATTATCCTTGCAAGATGAAAGGAGCCTTATTGATTTGGTAAAATAATAGCAGAATAAGTAAAGGGAAGTGTCAGCATGAAACAAATGTATCCGAAAAATGGCCGAGTCATTTTACATGTTGATATGAATAGTTTTTATGCATCAGTCGAAATGGCATACGATCCCACATTAAAAGGGAAGCCGCTTGCAATCGCAGGGAATCCCGCCGAAAGGAGAGGGATCATTGTAACATGCAGCTACGAGGCAAGAAGCTTTGGTGTTCGAACAACTATGCCGCTCTGGGAGGCGAAAAAGCTATGCCCGCAGCTCATTGTTAAAAAGCCGAATTTTGATAGATATCGTGCCGCTTCCATCGGGATGTTTGAGATCCTTAATGAATATTCTGATCTTGTTGAACCCGTTTCGATTGATGAAGGATATGTTGATATTACGAATAGCTATGAGCACGGAACACCGCCCGAAATTGCGGAGAAAATCCAAAAGCAGATTTTCCAGCAGCTTGATTTGCCTTGCAGTATTGGGATTGCGCCAAATAAGTTTTTGGCAAAAACAGCTTCCGATATGAAAAAGCCAATGGGAATTACAGTTTTAAGGAAAAGAGATGTTCCTAATATTCTTTGGCCTTTGGAAGTTGAAAGCATGCATGGTGTCGGAAGGAAAACGGGAGAAAAATTGCGGAGTCTTCATATTCATACTATTGGAGATCTAGCAGCTGCAAATGATATCCAGCTTAAATCGGCACTCGGGATTAATGGTCTTCGTTTAAAGGAAAGGGCAAATGGGATAGATCGAAGAATGGTCGATCCAGAAGCTGCTTCTGAATTCAAAAGTGTTGGGAATTCTACTACACTGCCAAGAGACTACTCCAATCAGCAAGAGCTGCTTCATGTAATAGAGGATCTTGCAGGAACAGTTTCCACTCGGCTCAAAAGAAAAAAGGTTCTTACCGCTGCTTTAAGTATCATGATTCGTTATAAGGATAGAAAAACAGTGACAAGAAGCAAAAAGCTGCCAAACCCGATTCAAAAAAGCGAAGATATTTTTGCAGCCGCAAAGCAATTATTCTTAAAACATTGGAATGGCGACCCTGTAAGGCTGTTGGGAGTTACCGGCATGGAATTAGTGGAACATAATGAAGCAGTTAAACAACTGGATCTTTTTAATTATGAACTGGAAGCAAAGAAGGAACCACTATTCGAGGCCCTAACCAATTTGCGTGAAAAATATGGTTCACAGATTATTGACACTGCAGCCGGCATGCCAGAAATAAAAAAACAACAGCAAGGGATTGGAACAGAAACTAGCTTTAATAAGGATTTTCTTCATGATTTCTCTACACATTCAGATCAAGAAAAAGGGTAGAGAGATTTCGCTAGTTGCTATCCATTGGAAAGGATATGGTATAGTAAAAAATAATGAGTTGAACTGAAAAAGGAGAATATTTATGGATGTTTTTTTCTTAGGGACAGGGGCCGGGATGCCTGCTAAGGCGAGAAATGTAACCTCTATTGCGTTAAAGCTACTGGAGGAACGAGGATCAATTTGGCTATTTGATTGTGGGGAAGCTACTCAGCACCAAATTTTACATACATCAATTAAACCGCGAAGAATTGAAAAAATCTTTATTACCCACCTTCACGGCGATCATATTTACGGTCTGCCTGGTTTGCTTTCGAGCCGCTCCTTTCAAGGCGGGGAATCAGAGGTAACCTTATATGGACCAAAGGGTATTAAGGAATATGTGGAAGTATCCTTAGCCATTAGCCAAACTTATTTAAAATATCCTCTAGCGATTATTGAAATTGAAGAAGGGGTCATTTTTGAAGACGAGGAATTTTTCGTTGAAGCCCGGCTCCTTGAGCATGGAATTCCTTCATATGGTTATAGAATTGTGGAAAAGGATAGACCTGGAACCCTACTGGCGGAGAAGCTCCTAGAGGCAGGCATAAAGCCAGGACCTCTTTATAAAAGGATCAAAAATGGGGAGCAGGTTGTTCTTGATGATGGCCGTGTTATTCATCCATCTGAATTTTTAGGACCAGTGCAAAAGGGCAGAATCGTGACAATCCTTGGAGATACTCGAAAATGTGAGGCGGCTATTGAATTGGCTAAAGGGGCAGATATGCTCATTCACGAAGCAACCTTTTCTGCGGGAGAGGAGCATCTTGCCTATGAATATTATCATTCCACAACGACACAGGCAGCAGAGGTTGCAAAATCAGCATGCGCAAAAAAGCTTTGCCTAACACATATCAGCTCGCGATATGATCGAAAGGATTGGCTGAGATTAGTTCAAGAATCGGAAGCTATTTTTTCCAATACCGAAATGGCAATGGACTTTAAAGAGATCTCTATAGCGGTTGGAAAAAAGTAATTTAAAATATTCTTGTTGACATATATACACGGGCATACTATAATCTCACTTAAACTTAAATTATTATATTAGTAAAGCTATGAAGAGAATTAATTAAGTCTTATTTCCCTGTTTTAAGAGAGTTAGTGGCTGGTGAAAACTAACACAAAGATAAGATGAATTTCAGCTTGGAGCTTTTTTACTGTCTTGACTGGCGGTAAAACGGTCATTCCGTTAACATGTTGAGTGGAAAGTCACATGCTTTCAAAAAGGGTGGTACCGCGTGAAATATTCACGTCCCTTTTATGAAGCTGTGGCTTTTTTGTTTTCTCGGAAAAAAATCAGAGTTAATACTCGGAATTTTCCTTATCTTCGAACGAAGACTCTTATGTTAATTAGCACTTATTTTTAATCAGATTTTGATTTCAGGAGGAAGCATGATGCAGCAAGATGAACAATGGTCTTCGAAAATAGGATTTATTTTAGCTTCTGCCGGTTCGGCAATCGGGCTCGGCGCGATTTGGAAGCTTCCGTACGTCACAGGGGTGAGCGGAGGCGGTGCCTTTATTTTATTATTTTTGATTTTTTCCCTGCTTATCGGTTTTCCGCTGCTATTAGGTGAATTCGTCATTGGACGCAGCACTGGAAAAGAGGCAATTTCCGCATATAAAGCGATTGCCCCTAGGTCAAAATGGCATTGGATTGGCTATTTAGGCGTTTTTACATGCTTTCTGTTATTATCCTTTTATAGTGTTATCGGCGGCTGGATTATTCAGTATTTGTATTATAATGTAAAGGATTTAATTGGAGTGTCTGAAGGCGTTGATTATGAAGCACTGTTTGGAGCTACTGTATCTAATCCGCTTCAAGTTGTGATTGCTCAAGGCATCTTTCTAATGATTACAATCATTGTCGTTGCGAGAGGCGTGCAGGCTGGAATTGAGAAAATAAGTAAAATCATGATGCCCGCTTTGTTTATATTATTTATCATCTTAATATTCCGCTCGCTTACATTGAATAACGCAATGGATGGGGTAAGCTTCTTTTTAAAGCCTGATTTTTCAAGCTTAACGTCAGAAAGTGTTCTTTATGCAATGGGGCAATCGTTTTTCTCATTAAGTGTGGGGGTATCCGTCATGGTTACCTATAGCTCTTACTTATCTAAAAAAGAAAACTTGCTACAACCAGCTTTATCCGTTGTGATAATGAATCTATTTATTTCTCTTCTTGCAGGACTGGCGATATTTCCGGCAGTGTTTTCTCTAGGTTTTGAGCCAACAGCAGGACCTGGGCTTTTGTTTATCGTTTTACCTTCCGTTTTTGACCAAATTCTTTTTGGCGATTGGTTTTTGCTGCTGTTCCTTGCTTTATTCTTATTTGCAACATTAACATCGGCGTTTTCAATGCTTGAAATCGTTGTAGCTGCGATTACGAGTAAAAAGGGAAAAGGTAGAAGTGCGATTTCTTGGATCATGGGAGCCGCGATTTTCTTAGTTGGGATCCCGTCAGCCCTTTCGTTTAGCACGCTTTCTGATATTACATTTTTCGGAAAAAGCATTTTCGACAGTGCAGACTTTCTTGTCAGCAATGTTTTAATGCCTACTGGCGCATTCCTCATTTCTATTTTTGTTTCTTATAAAATGAAGAAAGATTTATTAAGAAGTGAACTGATTCAAGGGTCAAAAGGATTCCATCTAATTTTTACTGTGTGGTATTTATTGATGCGATATGTTGTTCCACTTGTTATTATTATCGTCTTTTTAGATTCATTGGATTTTCTAAGATATATAGTTGAAAAGTAGCGGAGATTTATTTGAGAATGGCGGCAATTTATTTGCGAAAAAGCATAAAACAGGACGGGAAAGTTCTCCCATCCTGTTTTATTTTTTAGACCAGCCCCGCTCGTATTCTCAATACAGTGGCTTGTATTCCAATTTTAGGAAGCCGTTTAGCGGGAGTCTGACCCTAAAGAAATCCCAAAGAAACCAAAAAATATATTTGAAAACTTTGTTATATTTAAAAAGTATTTTCTTAGTGATCATTACATACGTCTTTACAAAGCGGTTGTACAATTTCCCTACACTTAACGCTTTCTACCAAATAAACTGTTGCTATGCGAGACTGCACATTCAGTTCTTCAAATAGTTTACGAAATAGAATATATAGAGTATTCATATAATTTATTCTGAAAATTCTCAAAAGTTGGTATTGACTAATTTTTCTGTAAATGGTTTAATGATATCCAAGTGGTAGAGTCACTGATCCTGGGATGGTCCTACTCCTTAAATTTCATAATTTCATAATTTCATAATTTCATAATGATGAAGGAGGCAGGTAAAGTGAGCAAAGCAAGTTCAGCTGCAGCTGTTGGTGAAAAGAAGCTGTCAACGAAACACGATTTTCTCATTCAAATTGATTCTTTTTGAATTTATTTGATGCATGATCAAATTAGCCAGACTACATGATATATAGCATTATAGGACCATCAATTAATTTTATGCCCATAAGGAATATCACCCTTTGCGACTACCTCGACTGTTGAATTGTCATCCATGTACACACCGATGACCTTTTCACCTTCTTTAATTTTGCTCGTTGCCACACCTACATGATCGCCTTGATTGCACGACAAAATAACAAAATTCGCTGTTTTTATCAACGAAAAAGATGGTTGCCATTCTTAAAGGAGCAATACCAACACTTATTTTAAAATTTCAGAAAAATTTAAAAACTATCGATAATACCAAATACTTGTTGTCCGAACATAATGTAGAAGACTGGATTTCCTATAGGGTAGCAGTAAAAACTATTAAATTGCTTTAACTTTCCAGGTTCACATAAATTTGTTCTGCTTCAAATTATAAGGAGGTCAGTACGAAATGGGAAATCAACAACAATTACCCACGCTAGATAGAAGCCTTTATGGCGATTCCCAGGCAGGTAAGCAAAGAGAAAATGAACATAACGAACAGCCACAACAAATATTATCCGTGAAAAATGTAAAGATTGGGTACGAAGTTGAAAATGAATTTAACCTAGTAATCAATGATATTAGCTTTGATATTCGGTCTGGAGAAACAATAATGATGATCGGACCTTCGGGATGTGGAAAATCGACTTTGTTAAAGACGATTGCTGGTTTTAACAAGCCTATTGCTGGAGATATTTTACTTGCGGGACGTACTGACCTAGAGCCTGGGCCTGACCGTGCTGTTGTCTTTCAGGAGCACGATCAACTTTTTCCTTGGCGAACAGTTTTCGATAATTTAGTTTATTCCCTACGTGTCACCGGTCGGAAAAAAAGTGAAGCCATTGATAGCGCAAAATACTACCTTGAAATGACAAATCTTTCAAGGGCTCATGATCTATATCCTCATCAGTTGTCTGGTGGTATGAAACAACGTGTAGCAATTGCACGTGCTCTCGCCCTTGAACCTTCAATGCTCTTGATGGATGAACCATTTGGTGCTTTGGATGCGCTTACACGCACTCGCTTACAGGAAGAGCTAAGGTTAATTGCTGAAAAAACACGTGTGACTATTTTTTTTGTAACTCATAGTATTGAAGAGGCAGTGCTTCTCGCTGATCGAATCATCGTACTCACTCATCCACCATCGTACATTGCGGAAATTGTCAATGTTGGCGATAAGGCCAAAAACTTGGAAAGCGACGAATCCATCGAGATACAACAACACTTGCGTAAACTGTTAGGAAGCTAGATTAATAGGGGGTGACAAATATGTCGATAGAAAGTAAGGTTCTTAAAGAAGCGCCAGTGAAAAGTAAAGTAAAAGGAAATAATTTTTCATGGTCCCAGTTACCCGCATGGGCAAGACAAACACTTCTTTTAGTCGTTATTCTGCTATTGTGGCAAATTACTTTTAAGGTTATGGATATAAACCCTTTACTCCTATCAAGCCCTTCGGAAATTGGAAAAGTGTTCTGGCAAAATTGGATAAATGGGACTCTCTTGAGCGTAACTGTAGCTACAATGAAAATATTACTCCTCGGTATGTTTATAGGGATTGTTGTTGCTGCAATATTAACTACTCTTGCTACTTGGACGCAAATAGGAAATGATTTACTTACATTACTTACGGCGGTATTAAATCCAATTCCGGCAATAGGTGTGTTGCCTCTCGCAATTATTTGGTTTGGCCTAACCCCTACTTCTCTAGTTTTTGTACTAGCTAATGCAATCACATGGCCAATTGCAATCAATGTTAGCATGGGCTTTCGCACGGTTTCTCCAACAATTCTGATGGTAGGGAGAAATTTGGGACTGCGCGGATGGAGATTGGTAAAAGACGTTTACATGCCAGCTGCGTTACCTCACATGATCTCTGGTCTAAAGACAGGATGGGCATTTGGTTGGCGGACCATTATTGCGGCAGAGTTGGTTTTTGGTGTTGCGGGCAGCGGAGGCGGTCTTGGCTTTTTTATCAGTCAGGCGCGTTTCTTCTTGAAAATTCCTGATATGTTTGCCGGTCTTGTGACGATTTCTTTGATTGGGATATTGTTTGATGTGTTGTTCAATCAAATTGAGAAGAAAACTGTTATCAGGTGGGGTATGAAGGCTCAAGGTAAATAAAACAAATTTTCAGTATGTTGAAAATTGGAAAAGGGGTGTTGGTTGATGTTGAAAGTCCGGGGTTTAATTAAAAATTTCTTTATTATGATAATATCATTCACTATGTTTCTGTTTCTTGCTGGATGCGGCGGCGGTTCGGCGGAACAGGCTAATCAAAAAGATGGCGATAATAACGTTGCCAAGCAAGACATGACCATTGTTGTTCAACCGGGTCTTGGATATGCTCCATTAACTATTTTACGGGAAATGGCTTGGCTTGATGAAGAACTTCCAAATGTGAATATTGAATGGAAAACCTTGGCTTCGGGTGCTGCGATTAGAGATGGTCTCCTTGCCGGTCAAATTCAGGTTGGTGCAGGCGGAATTGGTCCCTTTCTTCTCGGTTGGGATAAGGGAGTGAAATGGAAAATTTTGAGCTCAATGGACAACATGGAGTTATGGCTTATGGGTAAAGATCCTAACAAACAAAGTTTAGAAGACTTCGGCCCAAAAGATCAAATTGCGATGCCCGGGCTGGATTCAATTCAATCTGTTGTTTTACGAAAAGGTGCGCTTGAACAACTGGGTGATGCAAGAAGTTTAGATGAAAATATGGTCGCATTAGAGCACCCAACCGCTATGCAAGCTCTCTTAAGTGATCAAATTTCTGCGCATCTCACTGCCCCGCCATACCAAATGCAAGAGGAAGCTGAGGGTGCACACATAATTTTAAAAAGCTATGAACTTTTCGGGGAACACACCTTCAATAGTATTTGGGTTACAGAAGATTACTATAATGATAATCGCGAATTAATGAATGTATTATACAAAAACGTTCAACGAGCGATTGATTTGCTAAACGATGATCCAGATCAAGCCGCCGAAATTCTTTCAAGAGATTCCGATGGGAGTCCTTCGGCAGAACAGTACAAAGAATGGATAACGCAAGACTATATTAAGTATACTTCCAAGCCCAATGGATTCATCAATTTTGCTGAGGTCATGAAGGAGTTGAAAATGATTGACAAAATCCCTGCTTGTGAGGATATCTTGCATGATACACTAGGGAATCCTGGCGAATGCTGATGGTCGTACGAACGATGATTATATCGGACTACTTCAATCTTGACACGGATCGGATTGGCGCTTGAAAGTGTTAAATTCAACATATTATTCCATACCATCATGTTAACGGTGCCGGAGCACTTTGCAAAAATGCTTGAATCTGACAATGACTAGGTAGGCAAAACCCCGTGAATATGCATAAGGATGTATATTCACGGGGTTTTGTGACTACTTGTGAAAATTGTAGCCCCTGAATTCATCTAGGTGAACGGAATCGAAATCCAAGTAAGTGACGAAGAAATAATAAGAATCAGCAAGATATTAAAAGAAAATTTAAATTTATTTATTTAGGGAGGGTATATCATGAAAGTATTGGTCACCGAAGTAATGTGGGAAGAAGGACTTGTGGAATTGAAAAGGCTGGGCTTTGATGTTCATTACGACTTACATTTATGGAATGACCGCGAGGCCCTTCTAGAGCGAGTCAATGATGTTGATGCACTCATAGTACGGAATCAAACAAAGGTAGATAAAGAGCTGCTTGAGAAGGCTCTTGAATTAAAGGTCATTGGCAGGTTAGGAGTCGGATTGGAAAACATTGCAGTAGATGATGCAAAAAAACGTGGAATTCAAACGGTTGTTCCTCGTTATGCGAACGCCACCTCTGTTGCAGAATATGTGATGGCGGCAATATTGATGGCGAACCGGCCGCTTTTTTTAACAAATGAAGATGTTAGAAAAGGAAACTGGGACCGGAAGCAACATACTGGCAGGGAAATTTTTCATAAAGTGATTGGGCTCGTTGGGCTCGGCGAGATTTCCCACCGTGTTGCGAAACGGGCAAAAGCGTTCGGCATGAATGTAATCGGATACGATCCTTTTTTAACCCCATATGATCATATTGTTGCAGAAACATCCGTTCAATTGAAAAATACGTTGGAAGATGTGTTAATCTCAGCTGACTTTATTTCTATACATGTTCCACTTACCTCATCAACAAAAAATTTAATATCTGAGTCACAGCTATCCTCCATGAAACAATCGGCTTATATTATAAACACTTCTAGGGGTGGTATTATAGATGAAGAAGCCCTTTACTACGCATTGAAAGAAGGAACGATAGCGGGAGCATATTTAGATGTTTTGGAATCGGAGCCGATCGATCAGATGAATCCGCTGCTACAATTGGACAGCGTCATTTTTTCACCGCATATTGCCGGGCTGACGACCGAGTCTCAAGTGCGGATATCCTTATTGGTTGCACAAGAGGTTGGAAAAGTGCTTGATGGGAGAGGGTCTCTATGTCTTGTATAAGGCTCCTTGCTTAAACGCTTCAGTCGTGTCTGTATTTCTTCAAGATACCTATCGTAGTTGTAAAAAAGTAATTATATCATCATTTTTTGATTCTTTGAATATTATTTAAGAGAGATAGCTGAAAAGCAGCGGAGAGTTATTTGCGAAAGCGGCAAATTTGATTGCGAAAAAGCACAAAACAGGATGGAACTCCATCCTGTTTTATATTTTATATCCAGCCCCGCTCATATTGCTTAGGTGATTCGATTATTACTCCGAGCTCTTTGGCTGCAGTTCTTGGCCAAAACGGATCTCGCAGAAGCTCGCGTCCGATAAAGATTAAATCAGCGCGATTATTTTGCAGTATCTCTTCTGCATGCAGTGGGGATGTAATTAAACCGACTGCGCCTGTTGATAGATCAGCAGCTTTTTTAATTTTTTCAGCAAACGGTACTTGATAGCCAGGATACGTATGTATCCTAGCAGGAACAACTGCACCCGAACTGCAATCAATTAGGTCAACGCCTTGCTCCTTCATCCAGCCTGCCATTTGAACATAATCGTCCACATTTAAACCTTCTTCATGATAATCATTTGCTGATATTCTAACAAAAAGCGGCCCGTCCCAAACAGAATTAATAGCATCAATGATCTCACGCAGGAATAGGTAACGATTTTCTGCTGAGCCTCCATAATTATCTGTACGCTTGTTTGATAATGGGGAGAGAAATTCATTAATTAGGTAGCCATGAGCCCCATGAATTTCTATGACATCAAAACCTGCTTTTTTTGCTCTTACAGCTCCTTGCTTAAATGCTTCAATCGTGTCTTGAATGTCTTCAACCGACATTTCCTTTGGTGTTTTCATTTTTTCATTAAATGCGAGGGCAGAAGGGGCAATAATTTCTCCTTCAAGAACTGCTTTTCTCCCAGCATGGGCAAGCTGGATACCTGTTGCTGAGCCGTGTTCCTTCATTAAATCAGTTAGCTCTTTTAATCCTTCGATATGTTCATCGCTCCAAATACCTAAATCATTAGGCGAAATTCGTCCTTGGGGTGTGACAGCAGTAGCTTCAATAATAATGAGTCCAACCTGGCCGACAGCACGGCTCGTATAGTGAGTTCGATGCCAATTTTCCACCTTCCCGTCTTCATTAGGGCAAGAGTACATACACATTGGCGACATGACAATTCGATTTTTAAAGGTCGTGTTTTTAATTGTAAACGGGGAAAATAGCTTTGTTTCCATAAAGAGCCTCCTTTTTTACTTCATAAATAGTATATCAATGAAGTACAGTTTATAGAAAAAATTGCCCCAATATTTGGTAGTCCTTTTTATGCAATTTGCTCAGTCGATATTTCGTACCTCTCGCAACTCCTAGGTGTAAATGTCAGGATACTGGCAAGAGTGATGGGGTTCAAAATGTTTTTACACACTAATTTCTGAACCGAATGCCTTGCCAAGTCTTTTTGACTGTGCAGCAGCTTCTTTTATACAATCAATAAACGCATTTTGTACACTATAGGAATCCAAAACTTTAATTCCCGCTTCAGTTGTTCCGCCTGGGCTTGTCACCTCTTTACGCAGTTGCTTTGGCTCTTTCGTTGACTTTGAGAGCATTTCAGCCGCACCAAGTAATGTTTGCACAATCAATTCCTTCGCAACCGTCTTTTCAAGTCCGATGTCCATTGCACTTTTTTCCATTGCTTCCGCGAGATAGTATATATAGGCTGGTCCGCTGCCAGACAATCCAGTGACAGCGTCAAGCTGCTCTTCCTGTACAATCGTCGTTAAGCCAACGGTTTCAAACATTTTCGAAACTAGCTTCATTTGCTCGTTCGATACTTTTTCATTGACTGCAAGTGCAGTTGCGGATTTTCCTACAGCTGCTGATGTATTTGGCATGGCTCTTACAATAGACAGTGGCTTTTCCGCCAGCTTTTCAATACTGCTAATTCCTACTCCAGCTAAAACGGATATCACAAGGATTTCTTCTGTTAAGTAATTCTTTATTCGTGAAATGGCATCTGCCGCATCTTTAGGCTTCATTGCGAGAAAGACCATATCAGTATCTTGAAAAATTTCATCTAATTGATAGGTCGATTGGACACCGAATCGGTTTTGAAGCTCAGTTAATTTTTCTTGATCAGCCTTATTCGTTACCCAAATCCTCTTGCTATCAACTAATTTATTTTCAACTAAACCAGAAATTAATGCTTCTGCCATGGATCCTGCACCGATAAAAGCTATTCTCTTCATGTTGTGACCTCCTTAATTAATATTTATTGTTTTATTAAACAGTAGTTATGAACGTTCAGAGAAAATAAAAAAGCCCTCTCATCCATGTAAAGGACGAAAGGACTTTTGCTTTTCGCGGTACCACCTTAATTACCCTTCTCAGAAAGGTTATATTCTTGAAAAAGGCATCTCTATTCCGTTAACGCCGGAAGCTCGTTTAGGTTTTCCTAACTGCTCATAAGGTAGGTTTCAATGGTCAAGTGGACGGTGAAGCCTTTCAGCCGCTGAGCTTCACTCTCTTTCGCCGTTATCCATTTACTGGCCTTATTCATCGCTTTTTTCTTGTTTTCAATTAATCAAACAATAGGAACTTTCAAATAATATTAATTGTGATTATGGAGGAGGACAAGTGTGTTTGTCAAGGGTTATTTAATTATTTTTTGAAAAGGGGGACTTTTCCAACATTTACTTCGGTAACCTGCTTGAAAGTGAAAAATAGGAATAAAGTTATTTCTAATAGAAAAAACTGAGTAAAACATCCTATTAGCTCGATAGTCTTATAATATCATTTTTGGTAAAATTTATAAAATTTACATAAATGCAATTGTACAGTTAATAGAGCCATGCTTAACTAGAAGTGAAATAGCATTTTGCCAAATTAATAGAGTATGGAGGAGATTGAATGATAGGAAGGCTTCAGAAAAAAACTTTCAGCATTGTAGTAACCCTCACCATGATTTTCAGCTTATTTGCTCCATTTCATGTTTCAAAAGCCGCTGGGACTATAACCGTTGCAGAGGCCATCGCCAATAATAGCGGAAAGGGAACAGTGGAGGGGTATATTGTAGGGATTACGAATAATGGACCTAAGTATCAGCATACTGGGCCATTTACGGTTAACACCAATATTGCCATTGCTGATTCTGCAAATGAAACAGATGGTAAGAAAATTTTGCCTGTACAGCTGACTCAAGGTGCTATTAGAGACGAATTAAATCTTCGAGATCATCCAGAAAATCTCGGAAAGAAAATCCAAATTACAGGAAGTTTAGAAGCTTATTTTGGAGTCCCTGGATTGAAAAGTCCTACAGGCTATTCCTTTAGCGATGACTCAGAACCTAAAAAGGTACAAGCAGTTACAGCAAGCCCTGCTGGAGGAACTATCGTAAAAGGGACTAAAGTTTCACTTGCTACAGCTACAGAAGAAGCAGAAATCTATTTCAGTGTAGATGGATCAGAGCCGACAACGTCAAGTACACTTTATACGGATCCTATTGAAATAAATGCTCCTATTACAATCAAAGCGGTTGCTGTAAAACAAGGATTGGAAAATAGTGAAGTGGCTGTGTTTGATTATGCGATTCAGCAGGAAGTCATTCGCATTCATGATATCCAAGGTGCTGGTCACTCTTCCCCATATGCGGATCAAAACGTTGCTGGTGTTGAGGGGATCGTTACAAAGGTTGTTGACGGAAGTAATTTTTATATGCAGGATAGACAGCCGGATCATGACCCAAATACGTCTGAAGGTATTTTAGTTTATAAAAAATCTCACGGAGTTAAAGTAGGGGATGTTGTAAAAGTTAGCGGTCAGGTGAAGGAATGGGTTTTAGAAGGATATGCGGAAAAACTGCAAACAGACCTTCCTGTTACTGAAATAAATGCTTCCAATATCCAAATAATTGCAAGCAACCAATCGCTTCCGGCACCGGTTGTAATCGGCGTTGACCGGATGCTTCCCTTAGAAGTTATTGATAATGATCGTTTTGAGAATTTTGATCCTAGCGAAGATGGAATTGACTTTTTTGAAAGCTTAGAAGGGATGCTTGTACAAATAAATAACCCTAAAGTAGTCGCACCGCAAAAATATGGTGAAGTCATTGTTGTTCCTGAAGATGTTCCAACAAATACGACAGCTGGCGGATTGCGTATTACTGAGGCCGATTTTAACCCAGAAAGAATGACCATTGATATCGATGACACTAGATTCGTTGCCAAAATGGGAGATCGCTTTCAAGGCTCGATTCAAGGAGTTGTCAGCTATGGCTTCAGCAACTATAAAATATTGAGTGATCGTGTAGCATTGCCCCCTCTTGTTGAAGGTTATAATGTAAGGGAAATAACGCCGATTATATTTGATGAAAACAAATTAACGATTGCTTCTTACAATGTTGAAAACTTTTCAACAAAAACAGATGATTCAAAGGTTACTAAACTGGCAGAAGCCATTGTAACGAGTATGAAGCAGCCGGATATTATTGGTTTAACAGAGGTTCAGGATAATGATGGATCAACAGATAGCGGAACGACTGACGCCAGCCAAAGCGCTGCGAAATTAATTGCAAAAATTGAATCACTCGGTGGGCCAACATACACATATACAGATATTGCACCTGAAGATAAAGTGGATGGCGGGCAGCCTGGTGGAAATATTCGTGTCGGCTTCCTTTATAATGAGGAACGTGTATCACTTGTTCCAGGGACAAAAGGAACGGCCACTCAGGCAGTTGGATTTGAAAATGGCAAGCTTACGTTAAACCCTGGGCGCATTGATCCAACGAATTCAGCGTTTGAATCTAGCCGAAAACCATTAGCAGCACAATTTGAATTTAATGGCGAGAGTATCATCCTTGTCGCTAATCATTTTAACTCTAAAGGCGGAGATCTTCCTCTGTTTGGAAAAGTGCAGCCGCCTATCTTAAATAGTGAAGTCCAACGCATGCAAATTGCTGCGATTGTAAACAATTTTGTCAAGGACGTTCAAGCAAAAGATCCGAATGCAAACATTGTTTTGCTTGGTGATTTTAATGACTTTGAATTCTCAAATCCTCTGCACGTTCTAAAAGGGCAGGAATTGACAAACATGATTGAAAAAGTTCCTGCAGAAGAGCGTTTTACGTACAACTATCAAGGAAATGCGCAAGTTCTGGATCATATTTTAGTATCAAATAATCTTGCTGCTTCAACTGAAGTGGATATTGTTCATATTAACTCTGGTTTCATGGAAGAGCATGGCCGTGCAAGCGATCATGACCCTGTTTTGATTCAAACTGCATTAAAAGAGCCAACAAAACCAGAAGAGCCGAAGTATGACAGAGTGTATGATCTAGTCGGCTACAAAGCGAAGAAACTTGTTATTGGACCACATAATGCCTTAATTATCATGGATAAGACTTCCTCCATTACAGAGGGGATTTGGCTGAAAAAATCAGCTACTCTAAAAGGGGAGGGCTTGAAGAAAACGACGGTTGTGGTCAGCTCTGCTCAAAAAGGTACTATTGTTGATTTAACTGGAACAGAAGTTAAAGAGGTACTGATTGAAAAGGATAAAGTGCAGGAAATTAGAGGTGCTGAAAACGTTCAATCATGGTCTGTTGGTAAAAAGGTTGACACTTCTCATATAAAATTTACCAACTCAAAGGGAGAAGAAATTCCATCTCCGTTCGCTCCAAAAGAAAACAAAGCACCTGTAATGTCCAAGCCATTAGAAAAAATCACTGCTAAAACAGGCGAGCAAGTCTCGCTTGAATTAAGCGAGCATTTCTCAGATCCAGATGGAGATCAATTGTCTTACACATCATCACTTGGAAAGATAACGAACGGCTCCCGTCTTACTCTTTCGACTGAAGAAATTGGCACATTCTTAGTGGCGGTTACTGTTAAAGATGGAAATGGCGGAGAGTTAACAGCCCGCTTCTCATTTACGGTAGAAGAGAAGGGGCAATTTGATGGATATTATGAATCGGCTTCAGGTAAAACTGGGGCGGATTTGAAGTTTGCTCTCCACAACATTATTCGAGAGCAAACGAAAATTTCTTATAGTAATGTATGGGATGCACTAAGAGAGACGGATGAGGATCCGAATAATAGTGACAATATTATACTGCTATACAAAGGGGAGTCCCGTTCAAAGCTTGCGAACGGCGGGAATGTTGGTCAATGGAATCGCGAGCATGTTTGGGCGCAATCACATGGCGGGTTCGGAACGAGTATAGGACCGGGCACCGATATTCATCATCTTCGTCCAACTGATGTACAGATTAATAGTTCAAGAGGAAATCTTGACTTTAATAATGGCGGAACCCCAGTTAGCGGCTGTGATGGCTGCTTCAGAACTTCGAATTCTTGGGAACCGCCAGACAGAGTAAAGGGAGACGTAGCTAGAATGCTCTTCTATATGGCTGTTCGCTATGAAGGAACGAATGGCGAAATTGACTTAGAATTAAACGATAAAGTTGGTAATGGCTCGCAGCCGTATCATGGCAAGCTATCCGTTCTACTAAAGTGGCATCTGCAAGATCCTGTAGATGATTTCGAACTAAACCGCAACAATATCATTTATGAAAAATGGCAGCACAACCGTAATCCATTTATCGATCATCCCGAATGGGCGGAAATGATTTGGGGAGAGGCAATCTAAAAGTAAATCTTGCTTCATAAATAATGTTTTTAGATAAAGAAGCTATCGCTTAATATGGCGTTGGCTTCTTTTCTCTTTAAAACAAAATAGGTTTGTGCTATTGTCGAATTAAAATGATTATTGGGAAATTTTAAATATAGAAAGAGAGGATAACGAATGGGGAATATTGTAACTTTCAAAAATGTTTCATGGCGCAGGAACGGCGAGGAAATCTTAAGCAATCTAAATTGGAGCATAGGTCAAAATGAGCATTGGGCCATTCTTGGTTTAAATGGATCAGGAAAGACTTCTCTTTTAAATATTGTAACCGGCTATCAATTTCCGACAGCAGGAGAAGTAGCTGTCCTTGGAAATATATTTGGAAAAACGAATTTACCAGAGCTTCGCAGAGAAATTGGGTTCGTCAGCAGCTCATTGGACCGGTTTTCTAATAGCTTGAATCATGAAACGGTCGAAGACATTGTTTTAAGCGGAAAGTTTGCATCCATCGGTTTGTATGAAGAGGTTTCAACGAAAGATGTCGAAAAGGCAGAGTCAATAATAAACAGTCTTCGCCTCGATTACCTTAAAGGGAAGCACTTCCGTCTTTTATCACAAGGTGAAAAGAGACGAGTGCTAATCGCGAGAGCATTAATGAGCAATCCTAAGCTTCTCATACTTGATGAGCCGTGCACAGGTCTAGATGTTCTTTCTCGGGAGGAAGTTCTTTTTCTTATCAAGGCAATTGTCAATAACAATTGCCATTTAATTTATGTGACTCACCATATTGAAGAGTTAGTCGAAGAAATTACTCACGCCTTGCTTCTGCGTGATGGAAAGATCGTAGCCGCAGGACCTAAGAGAGAGGTTTTGACAGATGAATTATTATCGGAAACCTTTAAAACCCCGGTCGGTGTGCGCTGGGAAGAGGATAGGCCGTGGTTGACAGTAAAAAAAGAAAATATTATTAGTCTATAAAATTTAGGATATAAAAAACAACCCTGAATTTTCTGCTTAGCATAAAAAATTCAGGGTTTCTGCTTATAAAAAGGATAAAACTTTGTGATATGTTAACTATAATGTCTTTGGAAATGGATTTTAATATGTTAATTTAATCCCTTTTGCCTGTTCAACAGCCATTAAAGCGAGTAATTGTGTGGGGTTTATTTTGACGACATCACTCGTTAAATAAGGAAATATAAGTGGGATCTCAGTACAGCCCCCAATACAAGCTAATATCTCTTCCTCCATTTCATATCGATTTAATATAGTGCTAAGCTGCTTAATATAAACATTGGTTTCAATGTGACCTGCCTTTACTTCTTTAATAGTAAGATCAATAATTTCTTGATCTTGGTCTTTGGGCACACACAAATGAAGGCCTAAGGAATGAAAATCATTTTGATACAAATTTGTTTGGATAGTAGCCCTTGAGGCCAGAAGTATCATTTTACCAGAAAAATGGGGATAATCTCTTTGGATGTATGTTGCTGTATTATGAATCATACTATAGATTGGGACTTTAATAGTCTTTTGTAATTGATCTAACCAAAAATGAGCTGTGTTACACGGCATAATAATAAAATCAACTCCTGCCGCTTCCAATTGTTGCGCAGATTCAACCATCATTGGTAATGGGTTTTCAGTTCCTTGTAAGATTGCTGGAACCCTAGGCGGTATTTGAGGGTGATTATCTACAATAATACGTAAATGTTCTTGATCCGTTTTAGCAGGAGTATTTCTCACAATTTCAGTAAATAAATCGACTGTTGCCATTGGACCCATACCACCTAGTATCCCAATTTTTTTACTCATTTAAATAGCTCCCCTTGTCTATATCGTAAGGTATTACCTTTATCAATCTTTATGATACGATACTTACTGTAAACTTCTTACAAACTAACGGCACTCGATTCATCCTCTGTTTCGGCGAGTTTCTTGCCACCCCATTTAAAAAGTAATATAGCGGCAACCGTATTCCCAAAAACATTGACAGCTGTCCGCCCCATATCCATAAATCGGTCGACTCCTGTTATTAAAGCGATTGCTTCTAATGGAAGATTAAGAGATGTTAGAATAACTGACAAAACGACTAATGAAGCTGCAGGTACATTTGCTGTTCCTTTGTTAGCAATTAAGGTTGTTATAAGAATCGTTAAAATAGTAGGCAAACTTAAATGCATACCATATGCTTCTGCTATAAAACAAACAGCGAGAGACTGATAAAGTGCTGCACCATCAAGGTTGAAACTATAACCTAGTGGAAGGACAAAAGAAACCACTTTGTTTGGTATCCCCGACTTCTCGAGAATATTCATGTGTACAGGTAAAGTAACTTCAGAAGAGGTAGTAGTAAATCCTAAAAGCAATGGTTCCATTACTTTTTTAGTATACGAGAAAGGATTTATTTTAAGGGAGGCAAGTATAATCCAGAATAATACCATAATAACAAGCAAGCCAATATACATGACCCCAATTAATTTTGCCAATCCTAATATAACGCTGCCGCCTTGAGTGGCAAACACCCATGCCATGATCGCTGCTACAGCTACCGGAGCCGTTGCTACAACTCCTTTAGTCAATCTGAACATAGCTTCAAGAATACCTTCTAGAAAGTTAATGACAACTTTGGCTTTATCGCCTATAGCAGATAATGATAGACCGAAACAAATAGCAAAAAAGAGAGTTGGAATAATTTTTTGCTCGGCCATTGCATTCACAACATTGTCGGGAATGAGATCAGTGATAAATTTAACCCAATCAATTGATGTTGCAAGATTTGCCGGAAGAGTACCTGTTGCCTGTAAGGTCACTCCTGCTGCAGGATGAAAAATAGCATTTAACGTAATACCTAAAATAATACAAAACCCAGTAGCTAAATAAAACCAGATAAAAGCCAGTCCTCCAAGACGACCTAACTCTTTACGATTTGAGCCCATCTTGTAGATTCCCAAAGTAACAGCTGAAAATACAAGCGGTATAACAATCATTTTAATGGCTTTAATAAATAAAGTCCCGATAGGTTGGAGGTTTGCTCCAAAACTTGGCCATAGTAACCCAATAATGGTACCTAAGATTAATCCAATAATAATAAGAGCCCATAGAGGTAATTTTTTAAATCCTGATTTTTTCTTATGTTCCATATAAAAGAGCCTCCTTTACAAATTTTTTTTACTTTTACTTATACTTATTTCAATAATCTTCTCTACTAAATAGAGAAGATTACTTTACGATGATTTTGAGAAAAACATAGAATCATACGCATATAACGCTGGTGAACCTCCAGTATGAAGAAAGAGGACTTGATCATCGTTTTTAAAAAATCCATTTCGTATCAGATCAATCAAACCAGCAGCCACTTTACCTGTATATACGGGATCAAGCAAAATACCTTCATGCTCTGCAAATAATTTTATTGCTTCGATCATCCCAGGTGTAGGAAGGGAATACCCTTGGCCAACATATTGATCATAACAATTAATGAGTTCTTTCGGGACATCACTTGTTATACCGACATACTTTGCAGTTTTTTGTACTAGGCGATAAACAAGTTCTTCTTGCTCGTCCTTTTTTCGACTGACATTCATACCGATAATTGGGGTAGGTGTATTTGTGCCATACAACCCTGTTACAAGGCCAGCGTGTGTTCCTGCACTGCCACTTGCGGTAACAATATAGTCTAAGTTTAGCCCCATATCGAATGTTTGTTTTAATAACTCCTGTGCACAAGCCACATAGCCTGTTGCACCAACCTCATTTGATCCGCCTCCAGGGATTATGTAGGCTTTCCTTCCTTCCATAGCTAATTTATTTTGAACTTCCTCCATCGCTTCCATCATATTTGTTCCGCGCGAAACTACACTAATCCCATCTGCACCTAATAATTTAAATAAAAAATTATTGCCATTAGCGTCTGGTGAATAACTATTAGGGACTCGTTCTTCAAGTACAAGATGGCACTGGAGCTGCTCTTTAACCGCCGCGGCAAGAGTAAGTCGACAATGATTTGATTGTACAGCTCCGCAGGTAATTAACGTGTCAGCCCCCTGCTCAAGGGCGTCGGCAACAAGAAATTCCAATTTTCTTGTTTTATTACCTCCAGCGGCTAATCCAAGTAAATCATCTCGTTTCACATAAATTGTTGGACCACCTAAGGCTTTTGAAAGATTAGAAAGCTTTTCAATAGGAGTAACGTATTCGGTATATCGTTTTCGTGGAAAGCGGGCTAAATCCATTTTTGAAATCCTCCTTTTTTCATTAGTATTAATATTTCTAATATTCATACTAATGTGTTAACCTTAGTTAGTAAAACGAATTTTTTTAATAACGATTATAAGTTTTTCTAATGGAAAGGGGGGAGATGAAGGTGGACCATCAGTTAAACATCTTTTTAACTGTTGCTGAACAGCACAGTTTCTCTAAAACTGCCGATAAACTATACATCACGCAATCAGCTGTTAGTCAGGCGATAAAATCCCTAGAAAAAAAGTTTGGCATTGAGCTTTTGGAGCGTAGCAACAAATATATTGGGTTAACTAAAGCTGGAAAAATTTTATATTATCATGGGAAAGAAATTATGGAGCAATATGCACTTGTGGACAAATTCATACATGAAATACAAACGACAGCAAGTGGTGCATTATGGATTGGAGCAAGCTACACGTTCGGCGAATACTCACTTCCAAAAGTTATGAATGAGTTTAAAGCCAATTATCCAAATATTAAACCAAAAATAACGATTAAAAACACACATCGTATCATTGAACAACTACTTCGGCGCGAATTAGATATTGGAATTATTAATGGTCGAATTCAACATCCTAACCTACTAATCAAACCCTTTGCCGTAGACGAAATGGTTGTGATTGTCCCCTACAATCATCCATTGGGATGTAAGAAAGCAGTTACTGCAGAAGAACTGAAATTTGAAACATGGGTAATTCGCGAATCTGGCTCTGGTACTCGGGAAGTTACGGACCATATGTTTCATCAGACTGGAATTGAGCCTAAAGAAATAATGGAATTTGGCAGCCTCCAAATTATTAAGGAGTCTGTGGAGGTTGGTTTAGGGATTTCCTATATTTCTAAAGGGGCGATTAGAAAGGAATTAGCATTAGGAACGCTTCGAGCATTAAACATTAAAGGATTTGATTCAACACAACACTTCTTTTACGCGACTAGAGACACACAAATTCAAACTAAAGCTGCTGAATTATTTATTCATTTCCTTGAAAAATCACATGGGGAATTTTAAGCATTTTTTCAATTTATCAGAGGGAGAGTTATTAATAGAAAATCAAATCAATAAATTAGGAGTGTCTAAATGGAGAGCATATTTCAGGTAGGGAATTTGAAGTCAAACGGCCATTATGCGCTAGCAACGATTCATAATGATGTCGTTTACGTATCTGGCCAATTTGCCATTGACCCCATAACTCAACAAAAGAAATTTGGTACAATTGAAGATGAAACGCTGCAAGCACTGAAAAACATTGAGTATATTTTAAATGAGGCAGGCAGCCAAAAGAATCAAATTTTGCGGATGACACTTTATATTCCGGATATACAATTATGGGATCGTGTTGACCGTGTCTACAAAGAATTCTTCGGAAACCATAAACCAGCACGATCCGTTGTACCAACAAATGAGCTGCATTTTGGTTTTAAAATAGAAATTGAAGCTATTGCATATATTTAAGTTATGAATCTATTAATCTTAATAGTTTCATTTTGACAAAAAGGGGTGAAAAACAATTAAGGAACAATATGTGTGTTATTCATGTGAAACTAAATATAATGTGACAGAAAATATATGGAAGTGCAAATGTGGAGGGATGTTAGACTTAATAAAAGAAAGGATTACCATTGATATATTAAAGTTGCGAGAAAAACCCGCAACGATGTGGCGGTACATAGATGCTATGCCATTTAAAAATAACTCTGGCATATGGCAAGCAGTTACATTGGGGGAAGGATATACTCCGTTAATTATATTAGATCAATCAGAGCCGAATAGCTTTGTCAAAGTAGACTATATGATGCCTACTTTGTCTTTTAAAGATCGTGGTGCAGCAGTATTAATTGCTAAAGCAAAAGAAATAGGTGTTACGAAAGTCATTGCCGATAGTAGTGGGAACGCAGGAACTTCGATTGCGGCATATGCCTCACGTGCTGGTATAGCTTGTGATATTTTCCTCAGAGAAGGAACATCCCCGAAAAAAATTGCACAGGTTAAAGCGCATGGTGCAAACGTTCGGGCAATCAATGGTACACGGGAAGAGGTAGCTAAAGCTGCGCAAAAAGCAGTAAATGAAGAGAATGTATTCTATGCAAGTCATGTGTATAACCCCTTTTTTTATGAGGGAACCAAAACATATGCTTATGAAATTTGGGAACAGATGAAATGTGTACCTGATGCCCTTATTATTCCTGTTGGAAATGGTACTTTGTTGTTAGGCGCCTATTATGGATTCAAGGAATTACTAGAGAATGGGCTTATATCGAAAATGCCGAAGTTAATTGCGATTCAAGCAGAAAATTGTGCACCACTAGCAAAAGTATTTATGAATAATGAAACGTTTGAACCTGTCCAAAATAACGGCACAATAGCGGAAGGGATTGCAATAGCAGCACCAGCACGTTCAGTTCAAATTTTAGAAGCAATTCGTGCTACGAATGGAGAAATGATAACAACAACCGAAGAAGAAATTGTACAAGCACGTATTACATTAGCAAGGAAAGGTTTTTATGTAGAACCGACAACTGCTGCGAACTACGCTGGATACTTAAAATACAATCATTCGCCCGCTGAAACGATTATTATTCCTTTATGCGGAGCAGGAATTAAGTCTAATTAACCGAATATTTTGATTGGAAGCCGGAAGTCTTGTGGAGATTGAAACTATAGCAGCCATAAAGGAGAGAGATAAATGAAATATTTCGAGTTAGAAACACCAGCACTTTTAATTGATAGAAAAATAATGATGGATAATCTTTATTCAATGCAAAATTATGCTGATGAATACAAAGTGAACTTACGACCGCATACGAAAACTCATAAAATACCTAAGCTGGCCCAATTACAAGAGGAGTTAGGAGCTGTAGGTATTACGGTAGCAAAAGTAGGGGAAGCCGAGGTAATGGCTGAAAGCGGTTTAAAGAACATTTTTATTGCCAATGAGATTGTCGGTAAATCAAAAATTGAACGAATTAGAAAACTATCTGAGAACATTGACATCTCTTTTGGCATCGATAATATCTATCAAGTAAATGAAATTGAAGAGGTTTTCGAAGGAGCAAAGAAAAAAGCTCAAGTTCTTGTAGAAATTGAGGTTGGAGAGGAACGCTCCGGGATTATTGAAGAAAATGATTTTCGTATTTTATTAGAAGCTGTTAAAGGGTGTAAAAATGTTGAATTTAAAGGTGTTTTTTCTCATGATGGACATACTTATAAGGCAGAAAATATAGAAGAATGCAGAGAGCTCTATGTTGCAAGTGTAAAAAGAACATTGTATTTTGCGGAAATAGCAGAAGAGATGGGCCTCAAACCAAAAGTCGTAAGTATCGGTTCTACTCCACCTTTCATACTGAAATTTGAAATACCAAAAGGTGTCACGGAAATTAGACCAGGGACTTATATCTTTATGGATTCCTCCCAGGCAAATGTAATCGGTACGTATGACCAATGCGCTGCATCAGTTCTTACGACAATCATTAGTAAGCCAACTAAGGAACGAGTTATTACAGACGTAGGAGCGAAAGGAATTACAGCTCAAACTAGAAGTAAAGGACTTACAAAAACAAAAGGTCTTGGTCTTATTAAAGAATTTGATGATGTCCATATTTTTGGTGTTTTTGACGAACATGCTATCATTTACAATGAGGATTTCAGCAACCAAGTGAATGTAGGAGATAAAGTGCAAATCATCCCTAACCATATTTGCCCGGTTTGTAATTTATATGAAAAAGCCTTTCTAATTTCGGAAGATGAAATCGTGGAAGAGTTATTGGTAGAATGTAGGGGGAAATTGCAATAAATCAATCTTCTCCTATATAGATTAAAAGAAAGGGTTAGCTATTCATAGTTTATTTGTGAATGGCTAACCCTTTTGTTTTGCTTTACAAATAAGATAATTTGGTGCATTACGAGGACTCCATTACTTATTTTGAAAGTAACCGCTAATTCCTGATAAAATAAACAAAACAATCATGAGGTGATCTATATGTGCGGCCGTTTCACATTAACAGCTTCTTTCGAGCAAATTATTGACCGGTTTGATATCGAACAATTTATTGAAGAAGATTTATTTTCTCCAAATTACAATGTGGCTCCTTCACAATCTGTTTTATCGGTCATCAATGATGGCAGTAAAAACAGATTAGGTTTTTTAAGATGGGGCTTAATCCCCTCCTGGGCAAAAGACGAGAAAATTGGCTACAAACTGATTAATGCAAGGGCTGAAACGTTAAATGAGAAACCTAGCTTTCGCCATGCATACAAGAATAGACGCTGTTTAGTCATTGCTGACAGCTTCTATGAATGGAAGCGGCATGATGATAATACGAAGACTCCGATACGGATAAAACTGAAGTCGGATCAGCTATTTGCGATGGCTGGTTTATGGGAACAATGGAAATCTCCACAAGGGAAATCGGTATTCACCTGCTCTGTGATCACGACAACACCCAATGATCTCGTAAAAGACATTCATGATCGTATGCCAGTTATTTTAAAGCCGGAAGATGAAAAAAATTAGCTGGATCGAACAATCACTGATACAGCTTATTTAGATCAATTCCTTAAGCCGCTTGATAAGGAACTGATGGAGACATATGAAGTATCTTCACTCGTCAATTCGCCAAAGAATAATTCAGTGGAATTGATTCAGAGAATATGTTAGGAAGTTTTTATTTTTATTTATTGTAATTCTAAATGTTTTTTTAATTCACCTTGAACACGCTGCTTTTCCTCATCAGGAACAATGAAGTAGTATATCCGGTTCATTATTGCATTGCTTCCCTCGATGGATATTTGGTCAACTTGCTTAGCAGCTGATCGATAATTTTTTTGAATGTCAACCATCTCATCCAATTCTAGATTTGTTTTTATATTTTCGCCTAATGTACTAAAAATCTCTTTATAATTGATGAGTGAGGAGATGCTTGCCCCTTCTTTAAGAATAGCGAGTATGATTTGTCGTTGTCTACCTTGGCGGCCAAAGTCTCCTCTCGGGTCCTCATACCTCATGCGGGAAAATGATAATGCATCTTCCCCATTTAACGTCAATTCCCCTTTTGGGAAATGTTTCCCCTCTGAGGTAAAGTCTAAGTCATTATGGACGGTTATCCCTCCTAATGAATCAATAACCTTTATAAAACCTTCCATATTTATTTGAATATAAAAATCAATCGGCATATCTAAAAAGTTCTCCACTGTCGCTATGGCCATTTCTGCTCCGCCAAATGCAAAGGCATGATTAATTTTGTCATCTGTACCACGACCGATGATCTCCGTTCTAGTATCTCGCGGAATACTGAGCATCTTAACAGAATTTAAACTTGGGTTCACTGTCAGTACGATCATTGAGTCCGAACGGCCGCGGTCACCTTCAGCTTCATCGACACCAAGCAGCAAAACAGAAAAAGGTTCTTGTTTTGTTAATGTGATTTCTTCGTTCCTCTTTTCTGATATTTCTCGTTTGATCGGCTGATGCATGGTTACGACAGCTTCTGTGATAGATTTATAAATTAAATACCCGTATATTGCCGTTCCTATTAAAATTAATAGCATAGTAATTCCCGTTATATAAAGGCATGTTTTCTTTTTGCCGAACCTCATTTTCTTCCTCCATAAATTCGACTTTTCTTTTATCGCAGATTAACGGGCTGTAAGACCCCCACTTCAAGAAGCTATGTAAAACTATAAATTTCTAAGTGGGGGATCAACAGCCCGTAAAGGCCCGGATTTAGGAACACAGACTAAGAACGCCACGTCCTGTGGCA
>NZ_JBALOW010000045.1:163537-170993 GCF_036965085.1 Bacillus sp. JJ1532 | reverse complement strand
AACTAACAATCAGTGGGGAATGATGCTGACAAAGAAAGGTTTGGCTTAATGTCTTTATCGGTACTCGCTTGTCCTTAGCGTTGGTACCCCCACTGATTGAAGTTTCACTTATATTTATTCATTTATAAGAGGAATAATGTTAGGCAAGGAATAAGGCAAGCGAATTTTAATAAAAAGTTCCGATTAAACTATTTCAAATAGCGCATTCATTCACAGTGAAAACCGAAAACGATTCTTTTGCATTCGAATTTTATTCAGATTTTTATATTTAGCGGACAGAGAATCCTTTATTTCCGTAAAATTTGCTCCTTAGTCGAATGAATAGGACACAGAATTCGTTAATGATGAAAAAACATGAGAAAATATCATTCTTTTCATGTAATAGCGGACTCAGAGGCCGTTAACCTTGATAAAAACATTCTTTTCAGATACATAACGGATCTATCGTCCTCCTATCTCTAATTATGTGAAAATAATGACAATTGGTAAATTTAAGAGTAAACTTATGTTTATATACTGCATGGATTAGATATTATTTTATTTAGATATAGTATTTTGAGGAGTTGAAGAAATGACAGAATGGAAAAATGGCATTGCTAAATTGGTTATCCCTACCCCTTTTGCGGTTGGTGATGTGAATATATATGTTGTGAAGGGAGAGCGGCTGACACTTGTTGATGTTGGGCCTAAAACAGAAGAAGCATGGGAGGCTTTAAAGGCACAATTGCAAGATTTAAGTCTATCTCCTGAAGATATTGAACAAGTTGTCCTTACCCATCATCATCCTGATCATGCTGGTCTTTTGGACTTTTTCCCTGCCAGTATGGAAGTATATGGACATCGTTTTAATGAAAGATGGCTAATGCGGACAGATTCGTTTTTAAAGGCGCATGATGAATTTTACTATGATCTATTTCCTAAGTGCGGAATTCCAGATCGATTTTTTCCTTTTATTAGCTCGTTAAAAAAGTCTTTGCGTTTTTCCTGTAGCCGTTCCCTTACAAGTGTATTGGAAGAAGGGGACACTCCGCTGGGGCTTGGTGACTGGACGGTTATTGAAATACCTGGGCATGCTCAAAGTCATATCGGTTTGTTCCGAGAGAAGGATGGGGTTTTTATCGGAGGGGATCATTTACTGGCACATATTTCTCCGAATCCTTTAATGGAACCGCCGCTTCCTGGAGAAACAAAGCGTCCCAAACCGCAGCTGCAATATAATGAATCATTAAAGAAGCTAAGGCAATTCCCAATCCGGCTTGTTTATTCAGGACATGGAGAGGATATTTATGATCCTAATGAATTAATTGAGAAAAGACTGGCACGTCAGCATGAGCGTGCGATATTTATAAAAAAATGGCTTGAGCAGGAGCCTCTTACCGTTTTTGAAATTTGCCAGCGTCTATTTCCGGCCGTATATGAAAGGGAGTTTGGCTTAACGATTTCAGAAACGATTGCCCAGCTTGACTATTTGGATGCTTTGGGGGAAATTAGTATAAATAAGGCAGGGAAGGCATTTTATTTTTCTGCTTAGCTGAGGTGGAATATGTTGGATCGTTTGAAAAATAAAACTATTATTATTACAGGTGCCTCGGCCGGAATCGGTGCATCGATGGCTTCACTTTGTGCGGAAAGAGGAGCCAATCTTGTTTTGCTCGCCCGAAGCTATGAGAAGCTTCTTTCGCTGAAAACGGATTTAGAAAGCCGTTTTCATGTAAAGGTTGATATACATAAGCTTGATGTTTCCAGCACTGACGAGGTGCAGGCTGTTTTTTCAAAGGTTTTGGAGCGGCTTGACCGTGTTGATGTTCTTGTTAACAATGCAGGTTACGGGGTTTTTCGCGAGGCTCATGAGGCAAAAATCGATGATATTAAAGGGATGTTTGCTGTCAACGTTGTTGGCTTAATGGCTTGCACAAGTATGGTTTTGCCTATCATGCGACAGCAGGGAAGCGGTCATATTATTAATATTGCCTCCCAGGCGGGTAAAATTGCTACACCTAAATCAAGTGTCTACTCAGCGACGAAGCATGCTGTGCTCGGCTATACAAATAGTCTTCGGATGGAGCTTACTAGCCATCGTGTTTTTGTAACGGCCGTTAACCCTGGACCGATTGAAACGAACTTTTTTACCATTGCCGATGAAAAAGGAACCTATGTTAAAAATGTAAAAAGATTTATGCTAAAGCCAGAGTATGTGGCAAAAAAGGTTGTAGATGCGATGCTGACCCCGACACGAGAAATTAATTTGCCGGGCTGGATGAATGCAGGCAGTATTGTATATACCCTTTTTCCTCGCTTGTTTGAGCGGCTTGGAAGACGGATGTTTAATCAAAAATAAACACAGCAAGCCTAATTCGGAAAAGAAACCAGGCGTATTGAATACAACTTCAGTATGTCTGGTTTTTCTTATTGATTCACACTTACTAAAAATAAGGCGAATCCGTTATATACCCATACACGACATCATTCACAATGTCGTACAAATCACTTTCTTTTTCTTCATGTTTTAGTAAATTTATTTTTTCGTACATTCCCTCAAATTCCACACTATCAATAGAAATTGATTCATGATATTGCTTTAAGCATGTTTGAATCATTTTAAAAATGAGTTTTCGATCCATCTTTCGTATGCCTCCTCTTGTCGATTATACGACTTTTTAGGCGGAAAGGTATATTAAAGCCCCCTTTTTTTAGGGAATTAGTCGTAAAATTTCCATTGAATCAGAACGTATATTCGCTTATTATAGTGGGTATATATAAGAATGTGTGTTCTCTTTTTCTTTTATGCAAGGAGCCTGTGTTTTTCTAGGAGGATGGCAAAAGTCATGATTGATTACAATACGATGCCCAAAAATAAAATATTGTGTGTCGATATGAAGAGCTTTTATGCAAGCTGTTCCGCTGTTATAGAGGGACTTGATCCTCTAGAATGCTATCTTGTTGTGGCTGGAAAAAAAGAGCGGAAGGGGAGTGTAGTTCTGGCGGCATCGCCAAAGATGAAAAAGGAGTTCGGTATTAAGACGGGAAACCGTTTATATGAAGTTCCGGATGATCCGCGCATTATTGTTGCGGAACCGAAAATGGCAACTTATTTGAGGATATCAACTGAAATTACTCGAGTTTTTAATCGGTATGTCCCGAAAGAGGCGATTCACACGTATAGCGTGGATGAAAGTTTTATAAAGGTGGATGAGGCTTTGCATCTTTGGGGTGATGCTCTTACGATTGCCCGAAAGATAAAGGATGATATTGAGCGTGAGTTTCAGCTGCCATGTGCCATTGGAATTGGACCTAATATGCTGCTCGCAAAGCTTTGTCTTGATTTAGAAGCGAAAAAATTAGAAATTGCTGAGTGGACTTATGAGGATGTTCAAACGAAATTGTGGCCGGTCTCTCCTTTAAGGGAAATGTGGGGGATCGGGCGCCGCGTGGAAAAAACGCTGAATGGAATGGGGATTTTCACAGTTGGCCAGCTTGCTCACTATGATTTAGAAAAGCTGGAGAAGAAATTCGGCATTATGGGAAATCAGCTCTTCCATCATGCATGGGGGATTGACTTTTCTGATATCGGTGCCCCGATTATGGAGGGACAAATTAGCTTTGGAAAAAGCCAAATTTTGCTCAGAGATTATAAAGAAGAGCATGAAATTAAGTATGTCATTCTTGAGATGTGCGAGGAGGTAGCAAGAAGGGTGCGAAGTCACCGGAAGGCAGGGAGGACGATCAGCTTTGGGATCGGCTACAGCCAAGATGAATTTGGAGGCGGCTTTTACCGTTCAAAAACAATTGATGAGCCAACAAATGTGACAATGGATATTTATCGTGTATGCATACAGCTTTTTCATCAATTTTATGAAGGAAAAACAGTGCGGCAAATTTCGCTCTCCATTGGAAAACTTGTTGATGATAATGAAATGCAGCTAAACCTTTTTGATGGTAACGGCTGGAAGAAGAGGGAGCTTGGCTACACAGTTGATTACATCAGATCAAAGTTCGGAGCAGGAGCCCTTTTAAGAGCAGTCTCCTATACAAATGCGGGAACAGCTAAGCACCGGGCGACTTTAGTTGGAGGTCATAAAATGTAGCGAAGGGGGATCTTAAATGATTCGGGATCGGGGCAGAATCAAGTGGACATCTATGATGCTCCCAGAACATGTGAAATTATTGAGAGACTGGGCGAAGGAAGATATGTACGATCAAGTACGGGACATAGACGAACAAAATTTTGAAAGCATGAACACCGTCATTTCGGAGGCAATGGAATTTGGAAAAAGCGTTGCTGTTACTCATTATCGTCATAAAAATTATGAGCTTGTAATGGGGACCATTCATTTTTGGGATGAAATAAATCAGAAGCTGCATATTGTTGATCGTTTTGAGGAAGTGCACCGGATTCATATTTCTGAAATAGCTGATGTGCGGGTTACAGATTAATAAGCAGTTTAACGCAGAAAGACACTCGGATATTTTTTCTAGTCATCTTTCTGCGTTTAGTAAAGGAAAAAAACAAATTAAAAGTCTCCAACAAAGAGACCCATCATTTCATCCAGGTTATACTTCCATATCTTTTCTTAAATGCTTCTCTTCTTTAACTCTCCTAATTGAGTATGTTTTCTTGTTATCCATTGCAGCCATTGAATACTGATGGCTGAAAGGAGGCCCGCTAAAGTACAAATAGTCCAATTTACATGTGGCATATGCTCATACATCCACCCGCCACCACCTTGGCTCAAGCTGCCTCCAATTGCCATGGCAAGCAGAGAAAAACCAAAATAGCTTGCAGAAAATTGTGGTGGGGCAATTTCCGAAGTATATTCGTATGAGGTTGGTTCCACCAGCATAATGCCAACAGCGTATGTACAAAAGCCAGCCCAGAAAATTAGGAAGCTATCCGACACCCCAATTAGTAACATACCTGTTCCCATGATAGCCATACCTGCTTTAATGACCGATAACCGCGAAAACTTTTTCGTCCATTTTTGCAAAGGATATTGGAGAAAAACGACAATCATCCCATAGACGATAAACAAACTTGACACGAATGTTGAACTGTTAAACACTTTGGCAGCATGCAGCGGAATCGTCAAATACAACTGCATAAACATAAACCAAAATCCAATCATGCTAATCGTAAAATAAATAAACAGCCGGTCAGATTTGACCTTTTGCCAAGAGTCCTTAAAGGACTGCTTTGGTACATTTACATTTTCTTTAGGCAGCATCAAAAAAGTAATCAGCCCGCTGAAAACAAAAATCCCGCCGCATACTAAGGAAGAATAGAAAAAGTCGAGCTGCAATAGTATTCCGCCTAATATCCCAGCACAAATAATCCCGGAATGGCGAACAATTTTATCTAGCGCAAAAATATCCCCTCGTTTAGAAGGGTGACTAAAAATGGACATAGCAGCCTTGCTTGTAGGCTCAAATAAGGAACCACCTATACCAGCGATGATAGCAGCAACAATTAATTCCATCGGAGTTGTGCAAAATGAAAATAGCAGAAAGCCTGCTCCTCGCAAAATCATCCCTGTACTAATCAATATTCGATAATCAAACCGATCCCCGAGCATCCCTGATAAAAAGGAAGTGCCTTGCTGTATCAACTGGCGAATCATAAGTACCACTCCTGCAATACCAGCAGAAAGCGCTAAATTTCCAGTAATATAGGAAGATAAAAACGGAATAAATGCAAAAAAACTGACATTCATAAGAAATGAATTTACTAGTAATAATCGTATGGCTCTCATCAAGCTCTCACCTTTCATCTAAAACGAACTATTAAAAGTGTATCAGCACAATTGTCATTTGTATAACGAATAATTATAATAGCATTAATTAAAAAAACTAATTATAAGGATGGATAAAGTGGAAATTCAACAGCTACGTGCGTTCTTGTCTGTAGCTCAGACGAAAAATTTTACAAAATCAGCAGAATTAATGTTTATATCCCAATCAACCGTTACAATGCGTATTAAAGCATTAGAACAAACACTTGGGAAACAATTATTTGAGCGAGATAATCGACAAGTTCTTCTTACCACAGCAGGTAAAGAGTTGCTGGACTATGCAAAGAGAATTGTTGAGCTTGTTGATGAAGGGGCAAGAAAAGTGAGTATAGAAGAAACATTTGAAGACTCCTTAGTTATAGGAAGCTTGCATTCATTATGGGATTATCTGCTGTTTCCAATAATGAAAGAGTTTCAAGCAAAGCATCCAAGAACAGCACTTCGTTTCATTACGGGACATTCATGGGATATTGTTCAGCATGTTCTCGATGGGGTCATTGATTTTGGAGTCGTCCTTATTCCACCTACTCATTCAGAAATCGAGGTTCTTCCATTTAAAAAAGAAGAGATTAGACTTGTTACAAATGCGGATACCGACTTTTCGAAGGAAATCGATTTGGCTAATTTAAGAAACTTGCCCTATATTCATATGGATTGGGGACCAAGCTATAACCACTGGTTTGAAGAGAACGTTGGAAAGGAAACGCATTCTTTAATGGTCGATCACGCCTCTCTGTATGTCCAATATTTACGAAGTGGTAACTTTTTGGGACTTTTGCCATCCGTTATAGCAGATACTTTCATACAAAGAGGTAAGCTTGTGTCCCTTCCATTTCGCTCGAAAACGAAGCCGCCCATCATTCAAAGCTATATCATTTATCCAAAACGAAAATTAGAATCGATTAAACGATTGCTTGAACATATGCTGCAAGCCTGACTCCAATGCCCATTTCTAATGGAAATGATTAAAGTCCCTTCAGGAGAAGCACCTTAACAAAGAAGGAGGTGTTTTTCGCATGCCAAGAGGAAAAGAGCTCGAACAGCTTCCGATGGCTAATGTCGCCCCAGGTGCAGGGGATGACAGCAGCTTGATGGATCGGGAAATTCTGCGGGGGATAACGGAGGAAGAAGAGGTAGCTCCAGCAAAAGTTGGGAAGGAAACGAAAAAACGGGGATAATATCCCCGTTTTTAATGAAAAGTATTGGTTGACCTATGCTTCTTCGGATTTCGGTGCACGAACAACAGATTCAAAATTTCCTTTATGAGATCCATCGCAAAATGGTGCTTTAGCTGATCTGCCGCAGCGGCAAAGAGAGAAAGTTTGTTTTGTTTCAAATTTGTTTCCTTCCGCATCAATTAAGTCAACATCCCCAGTAATACGATATGAGCCGTTGTCATTCACTTTAATTGTAACTTTTGTCATCTAAATCCATCCTTTCACAAAAATGCCACATTTATCTTCTATGTTAAAAGGTAAAGCAACAAAAAGCAAATAAGGCGATCTATAGCACCCTTCGACAGGAAAAAAGGTTGCGCAAGGTAGTTAAGGAGGCACTATAACACCCTTCGGCAGGAAAAACAGTTGTGGAAGGTAGTTAAGCCGGCTCTATAACACCCTTCGGCAGGAAAAACAGTAAGGGAAGGTAGTTAAGGGGGCTCTATAACGCCC
>NZ_JBALOW010000045.1:148429-163436 GCF_036965085.1 Bacillus sp. JJ1532 | reverse complement strand
GCAAGGTAGTTAAGGGGACTCTATAGCGCCCTTCGACAGGAAAACTATTGCATAAGGTAGTTAGAAAAGCGCTTCCAGCGGAATATGCTACAATAATAAAGAAAAAGCAAGGTAAGGGGACTAGGAAGATGAACATTGTCATAACAGAAGAAGCGGGCCGGAAAATAAAAGAACGAGTGAACGGAAAAAACGGCTTTTTAAAGCTTAAATACGACATAGATGGCTGTGGATGTGTTGTTAGCGGGGTTACCGCCCTTTGGCTAGTGAGTGAATTGGATGAGGATGACCGAGAAATTAAAACGAGTGTCGGCAGCATTTACATAGAAAAATCAAAAGAAGTGTTTCTCGATGAAAACTTAAAAATAGATTTCACTGAAAAAGCAAACTGCTTTCAATTAAAAACGCCTAATGAATACTTAAATCCGCGGATGAGTTTTTACGATAAGACAGTAGGATAAGTGCCAAATGAAGTAATTTAATAGGTGAAACTTCTAATAGGATTTGTTCCTAAAGGGGGTTTCACTTTTTACATTCTTAATAATTGAATTTTTAAAAACTGTCACATTAGTCGGCGGGTGTTTGTCTTAATATATAGACCGGAAGAAAAGAGGTGATATCTATGTATATTAACAGGGCCGAATACAGTATTGAAGGAGCAGAAGAGAATATCCACGAAGATCTTATAAAACTATATCATCATCAAGTCTATACTTATTGCTATAACATTTTGAGAGACCATCACGATGCTGAAGATACTGTCCAAGAAGTATTTATTAAAATATATCAGAGCAAAAATATTTCAGAGATTAATAATCATCGAGCTTGGCTTTATAAAATTGCTTACAACCATTGTTTAAATAAAATAAGAAGGAAAGCTTTAATTAAATTTATTCCTTTTACCGAAAAAAGTAGGCTGAAAAAGGAACCCGCCTATGACCAGCATAGAGATTTTGAATTAAATTACATATTATCGAAATTAAAATCGAAGGAAAGAGCAATCATTGTACTTAGAATAATTGAGGACAGAGATTTTTCAGAAATAGCGGAGATTCTAGATATTAGCGCCTCAGCTGCAAGAAAACGATTCGAAAGAGTAAAGGTGAAAATCAAAAAATTAATTGAAAGGAGAAAACAGGATGAAAGATAAGATTAAATCGTTTGAGGAATTTGAGCAACGTTTTAAAAATCAGAAGCTCCCAGAAGTCCAACATAATGAATATTTGTCTACTAATGCTATAGAACGCAAAAAAGTGCCTATATTTTTACGGGCTTCATTTATCTCTATTTTTCTAACAGTATCTATCTCAGTGTCTATTGCGGCAGCCATGCATTTTACAGAATGGAAGTTTTATAATTCCGAGGGTAAGCAAGTTTTTGAGATGAAAACAATGACAGAGGAAGAAGCAGAGCCACATCATAAGTATGATGAAATTTATCGGAAGTATAGAACTGTTATGGATGAGATTAAGAAGGATATTCCGAAAGGCCAATTTAAATACTTTTTAGCAGTAGAAGGCTACGAGGAAATTGGAGGGTCAGGGTTAACGATGCTATATAATGAAGAGGAAATTAGAAGTGTAACGCAAATTCCAGATGATATTAGGGGATTTCTTCATTTAAAGAATGAATTACAAGATAATAATTTAGCACTTATATCAGGAACCCTGTATTATGATACTCCAAGAAGTGATGTGAATTTAGCTGATGAAATGTATAAAGAAGCAAAAAAAAATAATTTGGAATATATCACTAAGGATGGTGTTTTAACATCTGATATTTCCCAATTATTCCTTAGCTATGAGAGCAAGGTAATGAGTTTAGAAGAAGGGCAAAGCATTCAAATGATAATAAGCCCTGTTAAAGAAGAAATGCACACGACAGAAAACTTAGTAGGGTACACGAATATAAAAGAAGATGGAATAGACTTTTTGTATAGTAAAGAATATCATAATATTTACTTTATTAAAGAAGATAACTCTCGGAAATTTTTAATCTCTATTTCCACTTCATGGAGAGAAGCAAGTTTTGTGGAAAAAGAAGAACAAGAAGGATTAATAGAAATTGCTAAAGCCTTTTTTAATTAGCAATGATTGAGATTGGCCGGTAAAAAAAATAATTTCAGGAATAATAAAGATAAGAAAATAGACAAAGCGAGGAATTTTTTTGAAAAAGACTGCAATGTTTTTTCTATGTCTTCTTATCTTATTTATTCCATCACACACCTTGGCGGATAAAAAAATACCGATATTAATTTACCATTCCATTGACGAGTACCACGGCCATGGCTCTAAAGAGTTATATGTAACTCCAAAGAATTTTGAGAAGCAAATGATGTATTTACGAGATCACGGCTACACATTATTAACTTTTGAACGGTGGCAAGATATTCATAAAGTGAACAAACCCATTTTCATTACCTTTGACGATGGATACAAAAACAACTTAAATATAATGGCTATTTTTCAAAAACTAAAAAATGAACAGTTTAAACCAACGGGAACTATTTTTGTTATTTCCGACTTTATTGGCCGCGCCAATCGATTATCGCAATCAGACTTGAAAAATATGGCTGATTCGCCCTTTTTTTCAATACAATCTCATACTGCCACCCATCCTGATTTAACGAAAATCACAAATTTTGAATATGAACTACAAAAGTCTAAGGAGAAAATTGAAAAAATAACAGGTAAACCGGTTATTGCTCTCTCTTACCCTTACGGAAATTTCAATGCCAAGGTTATAGAGGAAACAAAGAAATACTATTTATACGGACTCTCAACCACTCCCGAATTATTTTCTGAAAAGGGTATAAAAGATGAATTGTATGTTTTACCGAGAATTTATATTAAGTATTCAACAAGTCTTGAGGAGTTCGCAAAGATAGTTGATGAAACCTAAAGGGGGCTGTTCAGAAAGTCAAAAACCTGACTTTCCGAACAGCCTCTAGTTATATTTACCTAAATAAGTAAAAGTAAGTATGTTTTATAGTCTTTTCTCATTAAATGATAAGGACGCAGAGGAACGGAGGGGAAGATAAAGTGAAGCTTAAATGGATCGCTTCTCTTTTGTTTGCGGTCCTGATATTAGCAGCTTGTTCAGGTTCAACAATGGATCGGGTCATAGAAAAGGATATCCCATTTAATGTGAAGGAAGTCATTCATAAGGAAAAGGTAAAGGATGGAATCATTCTTCTATATGTAACGAAACAGAAGATCAGCGAAGAAACGATTGACGCCGTAACAGTAGCATTTTTAAAAGGAAATGATCGGGATGGATGGGAAAACGCGGGGCATAATCATTGGGAGCATGATGAAAACGACTGGATGACTGTCTATAAGGATGTTTTTTACGAATATGATCATAGGGGGATATTGGAAAACCGCCTTCCAGTTATTTATGGAAAGATTGAACATGAGGATATTCAATCAGTGTTCGTATTCGGGGAAAATGGAAAGCTTGAAAATGTTCCTATCTTTGAAAAAGAAGGAGGACGGTACTATATAAAATTAGGAGATTATGAGACGGCGAGAGGAATATTAAAAAACTAGATCATGCCCGAATAAAAAAGGCCTAAGGGAATCAGGCCTTCTGTTGGGATTTGAAGAAAACAAAATCATTTAAAAACTCGTCTATGGCTTTTTCATAGTCCTCTCGATTTTCATTTAATGACTGAGCATGAATGCCATTTGGAGCCATGTAAAGCTGTTTGGGCCCCTTTTTCCGTTCATATAAATCCTTGGTCATATAAGGCAGAATAAAGTCATCTTTTTCACTGTGAATAAATAAAACGGGCTTTTGAATGTTGCCAATCACTGAGATGGGAGACACCTGTTTAATGGCATATTTTTGCCGCAATCGTAAAAACAAATCGGCAATGGGTAGGATGACAGAGGCAGGTAGTTTCATATCTGAATTTAATCGGTGTGCGAGCAATTGTTTAAAATCGGAAAATGGACAGTCGGCAATATAAAAATCCGCTCCATCCTCTAAACTGCCCGCATATAACAGCATCGTTGCCGCTCCCATCGATTCCCCGTGGATACCGAGCAAAATATCAGATCCTTTTTCTTCACGGAGCCAATCAACAATTGCCTTTAAATCAAATTTTTCATAATGACCGAAGCTAGTCGTTTTTCCACCAGACTCTCCATGCCTGCGGTGATCGTAAATAACCGTGTTAAATCCGCGCTCCAAAAACAGATTCATATATTTAATGGAATTCATCTTATTTTCTGTTACTCCATGTGCAATGATGACGAAGCGATTGTTTGGAAAGGGTTCTGCAATCACAGTTTTAAGAGGATAACCAAAGGGAGAAGGGATGAGCACTTCTGTTTTTGGCAGGCTTTCATATTCGATTGGATTGAGACGCCCGGCTTCTTTTTCCCGATCAATAATAAATTGATCTTCCTTTTTCTTCATGTACATAAGCCGATTTGTAAAATAAATCCCAATAGATGATAAAAAAAGAATGAAGGAAAGGAAATAACGGATATAACGAAGAAGTCTTTTCAATTTCATCCTCCTCTCAGCCTTATTCTTTATTTTACCATTTAATTGGAGTTTAAAACATTTATTGTTATTCTAAATGTAAAAAACCGCTCAAGGAGCGGCGGCTTATTGTTGAGAATTCTGACGTTTTTTAGGATGGATCGCTTTTTCTAATTCCTCTGCTGCAATTGTAGGGTTAACTGTATCACTGTTTGGCTTTCCTTTTTGACTATGGCCCTTGTCACGCTTTTGACTCATTTCTTCATCCCCCTTCTATGTATTGTTAAGTACACCTAATAAGATGGATAAAGAAGGGCTGGATTATTCATTAGATAATTTTGGGCGAAATAAAAGGATTTTAGCACTATTTAATAGAAGTATAATTCATGAGATGAACGAGAAAGGATGATTAAGATGTCAAAAACAGAAGTAGTCATTGTTAGTGCAGTACGCACAGCAATAGGGAGCTTTAATGGCAGTTTAAAGGATGTACCCGCTCCTGAATTAGGTGCAATTGCGATCAAAGGAGCACTTGAAAAGGCAGGAATTAAGCCTGAGCAGGTGGATGAGGTAATTCTTGGAAACGTATTGCAGGCAGGTCTTGGACAGAATCCTGCAAGGCAAGCAGCACTTAAAGCGGGGCTTCCTGAAAGCGTTTCCGCAATGACCATAAATAAAGTATGCGGATCTGGACTGAAGGCTGTTCATCTGGCAACACAGGCGATTTTGGCAGGAGATGCTGACATTGTGATTGCTGGTGGAGTAGAGAATATGAGCCAGGCGCCTTACATATTAAAAAATGCACGGAATGGGTTTAAAATGGGCAACCAGCAGCTGTTAGATACAATGGTTTCTGACGGACTGACGTGTGCTTTTAATGATTATCATATGGGAATCACTGCGGAAAACCTTTGTGATAATTATGGACTTAGCAGGGAAGAGCAAGATGAGTTTGCTGCCGCAAGCCAAGTAAAGGCGGTAAAGGCTATTGAAGAAGGCAAATTTAAAGATGAAATCGTTCCTGTTGAGATTCCGCAAAGAAAGGGAGATCCGATTGTATTTGATACGGACGAATACCCGAAAAAAGGAACAACTGTTGAAAAATTAGCTGCACTAAGACCGGCATTTAAAAAAGACGGCAGCGTCACAGCTGGAAATGCTTCGGGCATCAATGACGGTGCTGCAGTTCTAATTGTTATGAGCAGAGAAAAGGCTGATGAGCTTGGGGTTCAGCCACTTGTTGTAATTAAAGGAAATGCAAGTGCAGGAGTGGACCCAAGTATTATGGGCATAGGACCAGTAAATGCTGTTAAAAAGGCACTTGAAAAAGCAGCAGTATCAATGGAAGAATTAGAGTTAATTGAAGCAAATGAGGCATTTGCAGCGCAATCACTAGCTGTAGACAGAGAGCTTCAGTTTAATAAAGATATTCTGAATGTGAATGGAGGAGCCATTGCATTAGGACATCCAATTGGAGCAAGCGGTGCTAGAATTCTAGTGACATTAATTCATGAGATGATAAAGCGTCAGTCGAAAAAGGGGCTTGCCACATTATGTATCGGCGGAGGACAGGGTGTTGCTACCGTAGTTGAACTAGTTTAATAGTGATGGATAAAGCCTAAATTATACGTTCTCGATGAGAGGAGAGAATGACATGAAAACAATTTCTACTTCCTTTAACGAAGCAGTGAAGGATATTCATGATGGTGCTGTTTTAATGGTTGGCGGCTTTGGACTTTGTGGAATCCCGGAAAATTTGATTCTAGCTTTAGTGGAGAAGGGTGTTAAAGATTTAACGGTTATTTCGAATAACTGTGGGGTAGACGAATGGGGGCTTGGTCTCCTGCTAAAAAATAAACAGATTAAGAAAATGATAGGTTCCTATGTAGGTGAAAATAAAGAGTTTGAAAGACAGGTGCTGGCCGGTGAAATTGAAGTCGAACTTCTGCCGCAGGGAACACTGGCAGAAAAAATTCGTGCTGGCGGTGCTGGCATCCCGGCTTTTTATACGCCTGCAGGAGTAGGTACTCCCATTGCAGAGGGGAAGGAAACAAAGATTTTTAATGGAAAAGAATATTTACTTGAAGAAGCCCTAGTCGCTGACTTCAGTTTAGTAAGAGCTTGGAAAGCGGATAAGATGGGCAATCTTGTTTATCACAAAACGGCGAGAAACTTTAACCCGATGATTGCCGCTGCAGGAAAAGTAACGATAGCCGAAGTGGAAAATCTGTATGAAATCGGTGAGCTAGATCCGAATCATATTCATACCCCTAGCATTTACGTGCAAATGCTAATTGAAGGGATTCAGGAAAAACGCATTGAAAGACTGACGTTAGCGAAATAATTTACGGGAAGGAGAAGTTGCCATGAGTAACGATAAAGCTGGAGTTCGTGAAAAAATTGCGCGAAGAGCCGAAAAGGAAATTGAAAATGGCTTTTATGTGAATCTAGGTATTGGAATGCCAACACTCGTTGCTAACTATATTTCAAGTAATAAGCAAGTCGTGCTTCAATCTGAGAATGGTCTGCTTGGCATAGGCCCTTACCCTTCTAAAGAGGGAGTGGACCCAGATTTAATAAATGCTGGCAAAGAAACAGTGACAGCCATTCCGGGTGCTGCTTATTTTGACAGTGCTGAATCCTTTGCCATGATCCGTGGAGGGCATGTCAATATAGCGATTCTCGGAGGAATGGAGGTCTCTGAAAACGGGGATCTCGCAAACTGGATGATTCCAGGCAAGATGATTAAAGGAATGGGCGGAGCGATGGACCTCGTTCACGGTGCAGGCAAAATTATCGTCATTATGGATCATACGAATAAAAACGGGGAGTCGAAAATCCTCAAAGAATGCACCCTCCCATTAACAGGCAAGGCAGTTGTCAATCGGATTATTACGGAGAGAGCGGTCATTGATGTAACGGACTCAGGACTTAAGCTTGTGGAAGTGGCTAAGGGCTACACTGTTGAGGAGGTTGTCCAATCAACTGAAGCTTCTTTACAGGTAGACGATCATGTTCTAACAGACGCTTATTAAATTTGAGGGGCACAGTTATCAATGGCTGTGCTTTTCCTAATTAAAGGAGAGATACTATGACATTTGGATTTAAAGGAATTGATCATATTCAATTAGCAGCACCAAAAGGCTGCGAGGAGCAGGCAAGATTATTTTTCGGAGAAATCCTTGGTCTAGAAGAAATACCGAAGCCAGAAAATCTCCAAAAGCGGGGAGGCTGCTGGTTTTTATGCGGAAACCAGGAAATACATATAGGGGTGCAAGAAGAATTTCTACCGGCAAAAAAAGCCCACCCTGGCTTAGTTGTAGAAAACTTAGAAGGTTTGCGTAAAGAATTGGAAAATAAAAAGATTATGATAAAAGAAGAACCGCCTATAGAAGGAAGAAATCGCTTTTTTGTCGATGATCCATTCGGCAATAGAATTGAATTTCTCGAGTTTGTAAAATAAGTAATTATGATATAATTGGTGATAAAATTAATTTTATGAGGGGATTTAGATGAAAAAGAAAAAGCAGCATTCCCAGCCTAAAAAGGATGATAAACCAATTACACTTGGCGATATGCTAAACCAAGAATTGATGGAAAAACTAAAAGATACGAAACAGGAATTAAAAGCAGCAGAAGATAAACAAAAAGAAGAGGAAGAGCAAAGAAAGAGAGAAGAAAGAAGATTACGGGAAAAGAACAAGAGCTTTGAAGAATTGCTTGGTGAAAGCAATCTTAACTGGAAGGAATATAAATAGGGTGATAAAAAAATCGCTTAAGTTTAAGCGATTTTTTTATTGCATTATTATCTATGCTGCTCATACAAACTCATTTTTGTGATTGATTCTATAATGGAGAGCTCATCTCCCGATAATGGTTCTGCTACAATGGCTTTTGCGTTTTCCTTAACTTGTAGAACAGTGCTAGCTCCTGCAATAACAGACGAAACAGCAGAATGAGCTAAATTATATTGCAAGGCAATTTCTGTCATGGAACGGGTATGAGAAAGTTTTTCCCGCAAGAGCGGAATGGTTTCCTGTAATTCTTCCAACTGATAGTCTAAATAGCCTTTTTCCGATGCTTTTTCTAACATTTTATCGCTTAAGATCCCTTTTGCAAGCGGTCCGCGTGTAACAGCTCCTATACCGTTTTTCTGAAGAAGCGGCAGCACTTCCTCTTCCGGACGGCGATCTAGAATACTATATTGAATCATTACAGACACAAGATTCGATTTATTCACATATTCACGAATGACATTAGGCCGAATAGAAGATATTCCGTAAAAGCGGATTAAACCTTCTTCTTTTAACTCCTCGAATGCTTCAATCGTTTCATCGATTGGATCCTCCATCGTCCCGCCATGAAGTTGGTATAAGTCAATATAATCCGTACCTAATCTGCTTAAGCTTGCTTTGACAGCTTCTTTTATATACTTTTTAGAGGGGTCCCAGCTCCAGCTATCTTTGTTGTCATTCCAGCGGTTTCCTGCCTTCGTAGCAATGATGACCTTATCCCTTACATGGCGTAGAGCCTGCCCAACAATTTGTTCGTTTGTTCCGAAATCATATAAGTCGGCTGTGTCAAAGTAGTTAATCCCTGCTTCTAATGCAGCTTCGATAATTTCTTGCGCTTTTTTCGCATCCGTACCGAGGGACATGCAACCAAGTCCGAGCTCACTTACATATAAATCTGACTTGCCCAACTGTCTTTTTTTCATAAAAATAACCTCAATTTCACCTTTTCTTTTTATTTTAACGAAAGAAATGAGTGGACCACAAATAAATTGGACTTTTTTGTAATAAAAAGCTAAATCCGGGGTTTCGCAAATAATTCTGTCGCTTTCACAAATAAATTGCCACTTTCGCAAATAAATCCGCGACTTACACAAATAAATCTCAGCCACCTTTATATGAGGTCTTTTTTAGTTCGACCCACTCTTTTATCAACCGATACTCCTTGCTGTAATCCTTTAGCTTCTCCCTGATTTCCCATGCTTTTCCGACTAAGATGACGCCCTTCTCGTGAACATATATTTTCATGTCATACTCCCCCAATTAAAGTATGATAATATGTATGAGTACACTTAAACGGAATAGAACAGGAGTGACTGGAATCATGAGTCGCCTAGAAGAAAAAACGACCAATATTGAAAAAATATTTACTGGAAAAGTAATTAGTCTTCAAGTAGAAGATGTTGAGTTGCCAAACGGAAAAATGTCCAAGCGAGAAGTCATCAAGCATCCTGGGGCAGTAGCAGTACTTGCAATAACAGACGATGAAAAAATTGTCATGGTGGAGCAATATCGTAAAGCATTGGAAAAGACAATTGTTGAAATTCCTGCTGGCAAACTAGAAGCAGGAGAGGATCCAGAGGTTTGTGCAAAAAGAGAGCTTGAAGAAGAAACTGGTTATGACTGCAAAGAAATGGAATGGCTAATTTCCTTCTATACTTCTCCTGGATTTGCCGATGAGATCATTCATTTATACATCGCGAAAGGCTTGGAAAAAAAGGAAAATGCAGCATCACCAGATGAGGATGAATTCGTAAATTTGCTCGAGTTGACGCTTGACGAGGCAGAGCAATATATAAAAGAAAAGAAAATATATGATGCCAAAACTGCATATGCTATTCAATATTTGCAACTTCAAAAGGTGTTGAAAAAGTAAATGAAGGATTACTATTCAGATTTACATATTCATATCGGCCGTACGATGACAGGGAAGCCGGTAAAAATAACAGGAGCAAAATCACTTACATTTACAAACATTATTGAACATGCGCGAAATGAAAAAGGGTTAAACATGATTGGGATTATTGATTGCCATTCTCCCGAGGTAATTCTAGAAATTGCTCAGCTCATGGAAACTGGAGACGTGATCGAGCATCAAGAGGGCGGTTTACAATACGGAGATTTAACCATAATCCCAGGTTCTGAATTGGAAATTTACGATGAGAACTGCCAAGGACCTATTCATGTACTTTGTTATTTTCCTACATTAACAATGATGAAGGAATTTTCGTCCTGGCTTTCGCACCACTTGAAAAATATCACTCTAAGTTCACAAAGAATTTATGCTTCAGGCCGTGAGCTTCAGACAAAGGTAAAAGAATTAAGCGGATTATTTATCCCAGCCCATGTGTTTACACCTTTTAAAAGCCTTTATGGAAAAGGGGTACACAGATCTTTAGAGGAAGTGTTTGATAAAAACCAAATTGACGCCATTGAACTTGGATTAAGTGCTGATACAGCAATGGCAGATCAAATAAAAGAGCTGCACAACTATTCATTTTTAACGAATTCTGATGCTCATTCCTTAAAGAAAATTGCCAGAGAGTATCATGTCCTCCAAATGGCTGAACCTTCTTTTCTAGAATTGGAGAGGGCGTTAAAAGGAGTGGATGGGCGGAGAATCAAAGCAAACTACGGACTTGATCCGCTTCTTGGGAAATATCATCAAACCGTATGTTCCCAGTGCTTTGCCCCATTTGATCCGATTCATAATGAATGTGTAAATTGCGGTAGCACAAAGTATATTAATGGGGTCGCTGACAGAATTGTTGAATTAAAAACAGCAAGTGAATCTCCAAATCATCGGCCGCCATATGTACACCAAGTTCCGCTGGAGTTCATTTCGGGGCTTGGTCCAAAAATGCTTCAAAAATTACTTGATCACTTTGGTACTGAAATGGCCATCTTGCATGAGGTTCCATTAGAAAAATTAAGTGAAATTATTCCTACAAAAACTGCAGAACTTATCGTAAAGGCCAGGGAAGGAAAACTGAGTCTTACAGCAGGAGGCGGCGGTAAATATGGGAAAATTGCTGATTAATACAAGTACAAACAAGAGAAAAAGACTGTTTAATTCAGTCTTTTTTCTCATTATTAACAAAAAATATTATTTATTTTTCTTCACTATTGCAAACACACAAGTATCCCTTAGCTCTTTACCATCAGCGCTTAGGTCATTATTCACTAAAATGCCTTCTAATCGGATTCCTAATTTTTCAGGTATCTTTCTGCTGCTGATATTTTTCGGGTCACAGCGAATTTCAATCCGGTTTGCTTCTAAATCGTTAAAAGTAAAATCAATTAAACCGCTAACTGCTTCTGTTATATAACCATTTTTTTGATGGCGGGAGTCACACCAGTAGCCAATTTCAAATTTTCGGACATCCCAATTTATTCGATGCAAGCCTGTGGAACCAACGAACACTTCATCTTCTTTTCTAAAAATATGAATTCGAATATCTTCCCTCGATAAAAATTGAGAATAAGATTTACGGATATTTATTTCGACATCATCAACCGATTGTTCTTTGTTAGCAAAAGGAAGCCATTGCTTCAAATCTTCAATAGAGGCCTGGATTGATTCATGAACGGTTCTCCCATCGCCTGGCATACAAATTCGCATATAAAGTCTCTCAGTTTCAATTCTATCCGGAAATTCAATTAATACTGGATTCATCGTAAAAATCTCCCTCCTGAATTAAGTCAATTTTGACTATTATAATGTAAAATTCAAAAAAATCAACTGTATTTTTTCTGCTCTAAATTTGTCATACAGCAAAAGGACAAGCATACAATTTAATAACAGAATTGTTGCAGGAGGAAGAGCAATGAGAAAAAAAATGTACCAGAACGTCATCGCAACCCATTTTCGTGAGCATTCCTCAATTTATTTGTTTGTGATTGTTTTATTTCTAATGGGTGTTATTTTCGGAGCCATCGTTGTCAACAGTTTAAGCTTAACGCAAAAGGAAGATTTATTTTTTTATTTATCCCAATTTTTTAGCCAAGTTTCTAATGAGGAAGTTGCAACTACGAAGGATCTTTTCAAACAAAGTCTCTTTCATAACATGAAATTTATTGGGTTAATGTGTATTTTAGGTATATCCATTATCGGTCTTCCGATCATCCTCATTCTTTTATTTATGAAAGGGATGGTTGTCGGATTTACAGTTGGATTTTTAGTTAATCAAATGGGCTGGAATGGATTTTTATTATCCTTTGTTTCTGTTTTGCCGCAAAATTTTATCATCATTCCGATATTTATCATCTCAGCCACGCTAGCCGTTTCTTTTTCATTAAAAATGATTAGCAGACAATTTATGAAAAAACTCGGGCCGCCGGTAATGCCTTTGTTTGGAAAGTATATGATGTCATTTGCTTTTGCCCTCGTGTTTTTATGCTTAGCTGCTGGAATTGAGGCCTTTTTATCCCCTATCTTAATGAAATCGGTGATAAATTCATTATAATGACAGAGTTATTTTAAATAATTCCTATTTAATAATAATTATCTTTGCTTAATTGTAATAATTTTATTTTGAATCTCCTCCATTATCTGCTATAATGAGAATGTGTAAGTGGGCGAGGAGGACTTCGGAATGGAAAGCAGAATTGATAGAATAAAGAAGCAGTTGCATTCGTCTAGCTATAAATTGACGCCTCAGCGTGAAGCAACCGTTCGCGTATTATTAGAGCACGAAGAGGATCATTTAAGCGCGGAAGATGTCTACCTCCTAGTTAAAGAAAAATCGCCTGAGATAGGCTTAGCAACTGTATATAGAACACTTGAATTGCTAACAGAACTTAAAATTGTCGATAAAATCAATTTTGGTGATGGGGTATCCCGCTATGACCTTCGCCAAGAAGGAGCAGCACATTTCCATCATCATTTAGTTTGTATTGAATGCGGGGCAGTGGATGAAATTCAAGAAGACTTACTTGAAGATGTAGAAGAAGTCGTTGAACGCAGATGGAACTTTAAGATTAAAGATCATCGACTTACTTTCCATGGAATTTGCCATCGCTGTCATGATAAAGATAATAATGAAGAAAGTGAATAACAATAAGATTAGGTAGTTCAGTAAGTATTGTAAATAGCATATTAATCAGCAGACCAAATCGAATCTGATTTGGTCTTTTTTAGCTTTGTCATATTATTTTACAACAAGAAGCATATGAATTAACAACGAGACAACGACTATTGTTATCTTGGCGGACAAGAGTTCTGTTATTCGTAACAAAATGGGTTAATTCCTTATGTTTGCGGACATAGCTTCCTCTATTTTGTAAAAAAGCAGTGATTTCCTTCTGTAATTCGTGAATAGCGTACTCAGTGTCCGCATAGCTCTTAAATTAGGTCATTTTATGAAAATAACGGATCAAATGTCCGTATAATTTTTACAACTGTATTTGATAAAAAGTCAGTTTAGAAATTCACTATGTTAGGTATATTTCTTGTCCAAGATGGCATAACCTTTAGTAATAAGGTTTTGTGGGGGAAAGTAGAATGGTATCTTGGCTAAAAATCGCATTTCAGACAATAAAGGTATTCGTGCTTTTCACTGGATGCACAATCCTTTTTTATTATGGTATTATGTGGTTAAATGAAGAATATCAGGATTATCACCGGTATGATGAGCCAAAGGGAGCGGCTGTGAAGGTTTCAGCAAGTGCAAACAACAGTGAATCTTCAAATTGGCTGAACCGGTTAATTCTTTTTTATTTAAATGGGGAGTAGAGTCATCATGGAGGACGAGCTTAAAGATTTTATTCATTATTTAATCGTTGAAAAAGGTCTCGCAAGAAATACAATTGTTTCATATGAAAGAGATTTGAAAAGCTATACGAAGTACTTAAAGAATGTTGAAAAGCTGACATCCGTAAATGAAGTTCAGCGCACTCAAATCATTCATTTCCTAGGGTTATTAAAAGAGCAGGGGAAATCATCGAAAACAATGGCAAGACATGTTGCCTCCATTAGAGCATTTCATCAATTTCTTCTCCGTGAAAAAGCTGCTGATCATGATCCCTCTGTTCATATAGAGTCTCCTCAGCATGAGCGAACTCTGCCAAAGGTGTTAAACATGCAAGAGGTTGAGATTTTACTAGATTCACCTAAAGCAGATGATCACTTCGGAATTCGTGATAAGGCCATGCTTGAGCTCCTTTATGCAACCGGAATTCGGGTCAGTGAATTAATTGGGTTAAATATGGGCGATGTCCATATTACGATGGGATTTGTCCGCTGTATTGGAAAAGGAAATAAAGAGCGAATCATTCCAATTGGAAAAACAGCAGCAACGGCACTAAATCAATATTTACAAGAAGGAAGAAAACATTTTGTCTCAAAAAAAGTTCAGGATGATGCATTTTTTCTCAATCATCATGGCAAAAGACTGACAAGGCAGGGGTTCTGGAAAATTCTTAAACGTTTGTCAGCTGAGGCAGGGATCGAAAAGGATTTAACCCCACATACACTAAGGCATTCCTTTGCTACTCATCTTCTTGAAAATGGCGCTGATTTACGTGCTGTCCAGGAAATGCTTGGACATGCGGACATCTCAACTACGCAAATTTATACACATGTGACGAAAACTAGATTAAAAGATGTATATAGTCAGTTTCATCCGCGAGCTTAGTATAAAGTGAAACTTCAATCAGCGGGGTTTACTTTCATCCCCCACTGCTTGTTAGTTGCGGCCCACGGAGGTGGGTCACACAGACGTTGC
>NZ_JBALOW010000045.1:135512-148333 GCF_036965085.1 Bacillus sp. JJ1532 | reverse complement strand
TGATCCCCCACTTAGAAATTTTTGTTTAACTCAACTTCTTGAAGAGGGGGTCTTACAGCCCGTTAATCTGCGATAAACCTATAGATCAATAAGCTGTCATAGTAATTGGCAGCTTTTTTCTTTTATTTTTTGCTTCCCTTATGTAAAATATAGAAGTCAGACTTCTGACGTATGAGAAGAAAAATTGTGTTAATCACAATTAAGAAAGGGTAACCTTAAATATAGTAAAAAAACAAAATAAATCGAATTTCGTTGTAACCGCATTCATGAAATTAGGAGGAATGAATATGTCATCATTTGCGTATAAAAGAATATTCGTCATCGTCATGGATTCTGTAGGGATTGGTGAAGCGCCTGATGCAGAAAAATTTGGGGATATCGGTGCAGATACACTAGGTCATATTGCAGATAAAATGAATGGACTAAAGATGTCGAACATGGCAAAGCTTGGTCTTAGTAATATCCGTGAAATTAAAGGAGTTAAAAAAGCTGAAAATCCGCTTGCTTTTTATACAAAAATGCAGGAAGCGTCGAATGGAAAGGACACAATGACAGGTCACTGGGAAATAATGGGCCTAAATATTCAAACTCCATTTCAAGTTTTTCCTAATGGCTTTCCAGAAGAGCTCATATCCGAATTAGAATCACGTACAGGAAGAAAGGTGATTGGCAATAAACCAGCAAGCGGAACGGAAATTATGGTAGAGCTTGGGGAAGAGCATATGAAAACAGGGGCTCTCATCGTTTATACTTCAGCTGATTCCGTTTTGCAAATTGCGGCCCATGAAGAAATTATTCCGATTGAGGAGCAATATCGGATTTGCAAAATTGCCCGCGAATTAACTTTAGATGAAAAATATATGGTCGGCAGAGTGATTGCCAGACCTTTTACTGGCAAGCCAGGAAATTTCCAAAGAACTTCTAATCGTCATGATTATGCGCTAAAGCCATTTGAACGGACAGTTATGTCTGAGCTAAAGGATGCAGGATTGGATGTTATTGCGATTGGAAAAATTTCCGATATATTTGATGGAGAAGGGGTAACTGAATCACTGCGCACGGTTTCAAATATGGACGGCATGGATAAGTTATTGCAATCATTCGATATGGATTTTACAGGCTTAAGCTTCCTTAATCTTGTTGATTTTGATGCACTTTATGGACATCGGCGTGATCCAATAGGCTATGGCAAAGCGCTTGAAGAATATGACGAGCGCCTTCCTGAAGTATTTGCCAAAATGCAAGAGCATGATTTATTAATTATTACAGCAGATCATGGAAACGATCCCGTCCATCATGGAACAGATCATACGAGAGAATTTGTGCCACTCTTAGTTTATGAAAAAAATATGGAAGAAGGTAAAGAGCTTCCGATTAGGAAAACCTTTGCGGATATCGGTGCTACCGTTGCAGAAAATTTCCAAGTTAAAATGCCAGCAAATGGAAGAAGTTTCTTAACAGAATTAAAATAGGAGGAAAAGTGAAAATGGATTATCAAAAAATTCAGCAGGCTGCACAATTTTTAAAAGGAAAATATAAGCAGCAGCCATTAATTGGCCTTATTCTTGGTTCAGGATTAGGTGTATTAGGAGATGAAGTAGAAGACGCCTTAAAAATTCCATACAATGAAATTCCTAATTTTCCAGTTTCCACGGTAGAAGGCCATGCAGGAAATCTAGTCTTTGGCTTATTAAATGGAGTTCCCGTTGCAGTTATGCAAGGCCGTTTTCACTATTATGAAGGATATAGCTTCGATAAAGTAACATTTCCGGTAAGAGTCATGAAGGAGCTTGGAATTAAGCAATTAATTGTGACTAATGCTGCCGGCGGAGTAAATGAAACATACTCGCCGGGGGATTTAATGCTTATTTCTGATCACATTAATAACATGGGGAATAATCCATTAATTGGTCCAAATGATTCTCAGATGGGGGTACGTTTTCCTGATATGTCAGAAGCATACTCTAAAGAGCTGAGAATGCTTGCAAGAAAAATGGCCGAAAAATTAAACTTGTCCATTCAAGAAGGTGTGTATGTTGGAAATACAGGCCCGACCTATGAAACTCCTGCTGAAGTCCGCATGCTCCGTACTATGGGCGGGGATGCTGTAGGAATGTCAACCGTTCCTGAGGTAATAGTGGCAAGGCATGCAGGATTGAAAGTGCTCGGAATTTCATGTATTTCGAATATGGCAGCCGGAATCTTAGATCAGCCGCTTAACCATGAAGAGGTTATTGAGACTACAGAGAAAGTGAAGACTCATTTTCTGCAGTATGTAAAAGAAATTGTCGCAGAGATGGGAACAAAAAATTAATTTTACCAAATTAAACTTTCGCATTACCCATGAAATTATGAAAACGGATCGGTGATTAAAAATGAGAATGATTGATATTATTGAAAACAAACGAGACGGAAAAGAGCTTTCTTCTGAAGAAATTCAATTTTTCATTCAGGGATATACGGATGGATCTATTCCTGACTATCAAGCAAGTGCCCTAATGATGGCGATTTATTTTCAAGATATGACTGAAAAGGAAAGAGCCGATCTAACTATGGCTATGGTACAGTCAGGGGATCAAATCGATTTATCAAAAATTGAAGGAATAAAGGTAGATAAGCATTCAACGGGTGGAGTTGGGGATACAACAACGCTAGTATTAGGACCACTCGTTGCAGCGGTAGGCGTTCCCGTAGCAAAAATGTCTGGCAGAGGTCTCGGACATACGGGCGGAACGATTGATAAGCTGGAATCAGTCAATGGTTTCCATGTGGAACTGGAGAACGAAGAGTTTATAAATCTTGTCAATACAAATAAAATTGCTGTCATTGGACAAAGCGGGAATTTAACACCTGCTGATAAAAAGCTATATGCTCTTCGTGATGTAACGGCTACAGTGAATAGCATTCCGCTAATCGCAGGCTCCATTATGAGTAAAAAAATCGCGGCTGGTGCGGATGCCATTGTTCTTGATGTCAAAACCGGCGCCGGAGCTTTCATGAAAACACTTGATGACTCAAGGGAGCTCGCAAAGGCGATGGTTCAGATTGGTAACAATGTTGGCAGAAATACAATGGCAATCATATCTGATATGAGCCAGCCGCTCGGGTATGCAATCGGAAATGCATTGGAAGTGAAGGAAGCTATTGATACGCTTAAAGGGGAAGGTCCAGAGGATTTAACTGAACTATGCCTGACTTTAGGAAGCTATATGGTTTATTTAGCTAAAAAGGCTAATACACTGGAGGAAGCACGTACCATGCTGGAGGGTGCCATAAAGGATGGGACTGCATTAAATGTCTTTAAAACCTTTTTAACCGCGCAAGGCGGGGATGGGGCCGTTGTTGATAATCCAGACATGCTTCCACAGGCGAAGTATACTTTTGAACTGGAAGCAACGGAAGATGGCTATGTATCTGAAATGGTCGCAGATGAAATTGGAACAGCGGCTATGCTTCTTGGAGCGGGAAGAGCAACGAAGGAGTCTGTTATCGATCTTGCTGTTGGTCTAATTCTTCGCAAAAAAATTGGCGACCAAGTAAAAAAAGGCGATTCGCTCGTAACCATTTATAGTAACTTCGAAAATATTTCAGAGATTACAAAAAAGCTATATGAGAATATAAGGATATCTGAGAATAAAGTAACCCCACCAGTATTAATTCATGAAGAAATAACTGAATAAGAACTGAAAAATAGAAGCGTCAGTGGAACTAATTTCCCTGGCGTTTTTTATGTTTAATAAGTAATGATTGATCCAAATTTATAAATTATCCGATCACTGAAGAAAATATTCATTTTAGTATGGAACGAGTTGTATAATTTCCCTCCAATTGGAAAGGATGGAGCCTATAAAGAATGGAGGGTTATGTGATGAAACGAATAATCTCTATAATGGTGATGTCCTTTTTATTAGCATCTGCCTTTGTACCATCTGCTTTAGCTAGAGAAAGTGAGGTAGATCTTGTCCAAAATGTGAAGTCTGCTATTTTAATTGAGCGCGACACAGGGACAGTGCTATATGAAAAAAACAGTGATGAAAAACTTCCGCCCGCAAGCATGACAAAGGTTATGACCATGCTCCTAATCATGGAAGCAATTGATAATGGAAAGCTTTCCATGGATGAAAAAATTCGTACGAGTGAATATGCAGCTTCAATGGGAGGTTCCCAAATTTTCCTTGAGCCTGGTGAGGAAATGACAACGAAGCAGATGTTAGAAGGGATTGCGATTGCATCTGGAAATGATGCATCTGTTGCCATGGCAGAAAGGCTTGCAGGTTCTGAGGAAGAATTTGTCAAGCAAATGAACAAAAAGGCAAATGAACTCGGGTTAAAGAATACCGAATTTAAATCAGCCACTGGACTGCCTGGTAAAAAGGATTTCAGTACTGCTCATGATATGGCAATTATGGCTAAAGAACTTCTTAAATATGAAGATATAACTAAATTTACTAGTACCTATGAATCATACTTGCGTGAAGGCTCAGATAAAAAGTTTTGGCTCGTCAATACGAACAGGCTAGTTCGTTTCTACCCAGGTGTTGATGGACTAAAGACTGGATTTACAAATGAAGCTAAATATTGCTTAACAGCAACAGCACAAAAAGACGGGATGCGAGTCATAGCTGTTGTGTTTGGAGCGCCTACATCTAAGGAACGTAATGCACAAGTTACAAAAATGCTGGACTATGCTTTTAGTCAATACAAAACCCACCCTATGTTTAAAAGAAACATAGCTCTAGGTCATGTGGCTGTAAGCAAAGGTGAAAAGAAAAAGATTGAAGCTCTTACAAGCGAACCGATCTCCTTATTAACGAAAAAAGGCGAAAACATTGAAAATATTAAACAATCTATCGTTTTGGACAAGAATTTAAAGGCACCCATTAAAAAAGGAGATAAGGTCGGTACTTTAAAGCTCATTCAAGACGGAAAAACATTAGTGGAAAGCCCTCTTGTAGCAAAAGAAGCCAGCAAGGAAGCGAACTGGTGGACTTTGTATAAACGGTCCATTGGAATGTTTACAAGAGCAGGATAATAGCTAATATGTCGAAAATAACTATATGCCTTCTACTTTTAGCGAATAAGCACTAGTTTTGTCTTAAGGAAGGAAATGCGAGTTAGAATATCGAATTGGACTCACTAGAGACTAGATAAGGAGGCTATAATAGTGAGTCTTTCGATTAATTTAGAAGTAAAAAGAGATGTCTTATGTATTCGTCTTAGCGGGGAATTAGATCATCATTCAGCTGATGAGCTGCGTGAACAAGCGACGAAGGCAATTGAAGATTATGATATCCACCATATTGTATTAAATCTTGAGCAGCTTTCATTTATGGACAGCTCAGGACTAGGTGTTATTCTGGGCCGGTATAAACAAATTAAACAGCATCATGGTGAAATGGTTGTTTGTGCAATTTCTCCAGCCGTACAAAGATTATTCGAAATGTCGGGGTTATTTAAGATTATTCGCTTAGAACCGACTGAAGAATTTGCTTTGCAAAGACTGGGGGTTGCCTAATATGAAAAATGAAATGCATATTCAGTTTAGTGCATTAAGCCAAAATGAATCATTTGCCCGTGTAACTGTTGCTGCATTTATTACCCAGCTAGACCCAACAATGGATGAATTAACTGAAATAAAGACCGTTGTTTCTGAAGCAGTTACAAATGCGATTATTCATGGCTATGAACAGGATCCAAATGGAATGGTTTATATAACCGTTAAAATGGAGGACGGCTTTATTGATATGTCTATTAGGGATGAAGGATCAGGGATTATGGATGTGGAAGAGGCACGTCAGCCATTATTTACAACGAAGCCTGAGCTAGAAAGATCAGGTATGGGCTTTACGATTATGGAAAACTTTATGGATGAAATCGAAATTCAATCGCAACCGGGGAAAGGCACAGAGATCCGATTAAGAAAGCATTTATCAAATAGTAAAATGCTGTGTAATTAAGGAGTCTTGCTATGGATGTGGAGGTAAAAGCTGATAAAGGCCAAGCATTTTTGAAGGATTATGAAGTGAAGGATCTTATTAAAAAGAGCCAGGATGGGGATCAGAGTGCACGGGATACGATTGTTCAAAAGAACATGCGTCTCGTATGGTCTGTTGTCCAGCGCTTTTTAAACAGGGGATATGAACCAGATGATCTCTTCCAAATCGGATGTATTGGATTGCTAAAGTCTGTTGATAAATTCGATTTAAGCTATGATGTTAAGTTCTCAACGTATGCGGTGCCAATGATTATTGGAGAAATCCAGCGATTTATTCGCGATGATGGAACAGTGAAAGTGAGCCGGTCTCTTAAAGAGATGGGGAATAAAATCCGGAAGGCGAAAGATGAGTTATCAAAATCACTTGGCCGCATCCCAACAGTCAATGAACTTTCCGAGTTTCTTGATATTCCACCAGAGGATATTATTCTTGCGCAGGAAGCTGGACGAACCCCTTCGTCCATCCATGAAACCGTATATGAAAATGATGGAGATCCGATTACATTGCTTGATCAAATTGACGATGGCAATGAAGGGAAATGGTTCGATAAAATTGCCTTAAAAGAAGCCATTAATGATTTAGATGAAAGGGAAAGGTTAATCGTTTACTTACGTTATTACAAAGACCAGACCCAATCAGAGGTTGCTGCGAGACTTGGGATTTCACAAGTTCAAGTTTCAAGGCTAGAGAAAAAAATACTTCAGCAAATGAAAGACCGTATGGACGTATGATCCATACGGTTTTTTCACGTCAAGCTCCAGTGCATTTGTACTTTTATGCATCTAAATATTGGTAATCATGAAGTCAATATATGTAACTCATACTACATATATAAGGAAATTTATATGTAGGAAGTGAGAAAAATGGAACAAACGGTTTATATTCGATTGAGACATCGATTGCAAGTTCGACCGCGAGCCTCCATTTTTGTAAAGGACATTGCGCAGATCATTGCCGATGAACAGATTTACGCCCAATTAAGAAATTTAAAAGTTTATGAGGTGAGTGAAAAGGATCAAAATATGATCGTAGTAGATGTAATGAAAGTAATCCGGGAGATCATTAAACAACATCCTGAAGTTGAGATTCAAACAGTAGGGCCATCACAAGTAATCGTTGAAGTGATTGCAAAAAAACGAAAGATTTCCATTCCGCTATTTTTTATTGTTTGGCTCTTATTATTTTTCGGTGCTGCATTGACAATCATGAATTTCCATGAGGATGTAAGCATGCAGATTGTTCAGCAGCGGATTTATACGATAATGACTGGGGAAGTCGATTCAAAGCCGTTAATTTTCCAAATTCCATATTCGATTGGTTTAGGTGCAGGAATGATTCTTTTTTTTAACCATTTATTTAAAAAGCGTCTAAATGAAGAACCGAGCCCGCTGGAAGTGGAGATGTTTAATTATCAAATGGATTTAGACAACTATATATCTATGCATCAAAACAAAGAAAGTATGAAAAATATTGACGACCATTAATGTGATTATAGTTGTTTTTATTGGACTTGCCGGTGGTTTAGCAGTAGGCTCAGGCTTCGTAGCGTTTTTAACTGTATTTGGCATTATCCCAAGACTGACACAGCTTACTAAAACGATGAAAATGGTACGTTTTTATGAGTGGGCAATTGTGTTAGGGGCTGTTATTGGTGCAGCGGCTACTTTATGGGACCCCATTTTAACCCTTACTCCGTACCTTTTATTACCCATTGGTTTAGCCTCAGGCGTATTTGTAGGAATGGTTGCCGCAGCGTTAACAGAAGTATTAAATGTACTCCCAATTCTTGCAAAAAGAATTGGAGTTGACGGACAAATTGTCATTTTATTAATGGCGATTGTTTTCGGGAAGATCTTTGGGTCCTTATATCAATGGGTGTATTTTGTTGATAAATAATAGACCATACCACAATGAAAGGAACAATAAATATGGATGATAGGAGAAGCGTGATTTTAGTAACAGATGGGGATGACTATGCTAGAAGGTCTATTGAATATGTGGCAAAGGAAATAGGCGGAAGATGCATCTCATTATCCCACGGGAATCCCACAGTATTAAGTGGTCCTGCAATCGTTAAACTGATAAAAAAAGCTTCTCATGATCCAGTTATAGTTATGTTTGATGATAGTGGCTTCGAAGGAGAAGGAGCGGGAGAAAAGGCCTTAAAGTATGTAGCTTGCCATGAAGATATTGAGGTGTTGGGAATTGTTGCGGTTGCAGCCAAGACGAGGCAGGCTGAATGGACGAGAGTAAATGTCTGCATTGACCGAGAAGGGGGATTAACTCCATATGGTGTGGACAAATATGGGCTGCCTGAAATGGATATTGGCAGGCTAAATGGTGACACTGTTTATTGCCTTGATGAACTAAATGTTCCAATCATTGTTGGAATTGGAGATATTGGAAAAATGGCAAAAATGGATGACCTTGATAAAGGGTCTCCAATAACGAGGAAAGCTATTGAGCTTATTATGGAAAGGAGCGGTTATCGTGTCAGACAACAAGATGCAGAATAAAATGCCTATTCCTGAATCATTAGATAAAATTGAAAAATATATGGAAGAACGAATTGGGCTCGGTGTAAGCTTCGATTTAGGGATAAGAAAGCTGAAAATTCTTCGCAAAGATGTGCATTTGTATTATGTAAATGGCTTAACCGACTCACTGATCATCGTTCAATTAATCGAAGAACTAGTTGAGATTAATGATCATGAAAAACAATCCTCAAAAATTTTTGAAATTGTTGAAAACCGCCTAGTCCATGATGCTGTAGAAAAAATAAAGACAATGGATGAACTTGTAGATCAAGTACTATCTGGATTAATTGTTGTTGTCATTGAGGGAGAAATGACCGCATTTGTCGTTGATGTTCGCAGCTATCCAGGGAGGTCACCGCAAGAACCGGATACAGAAAAGGTCATCCGCGGATCTCGGGATGGTTTTGTCGAGAACATTATTTTGAATACAGCCTTAACAAGAAGAAGGATTAAAGATGAAAGACTTCGCTTTGAAATTACAGCTGTTGGTGAAAGGTCCAAAACAGATGTTGCCATCGGGTATATTAGAGATATTGCCGACCCTGATTTAATTAATATAATCAGGAAGGAAATTGAAAATATAAAAATTGATGGGATCCCGATGGCTGATAAAACAGTAGAAGAATTTCTTTTCAAACAAGGATATGATCCTTTCCCGTATGTTCGTTATACAGAACGAGCAGATGTTGCTGCAACACATTTACTCGAAGGTCATGTTCTCGTATATGTGGATACATCACCAAGTGTCATTATCACACCGACAACGTATTTCTATCATATGCAGCATGCGGAAGAATATAGACAGTCACCCGCTGTTGGGACTTTTGAACGCTGGATGCGCTTTATTGGCATATTTTCCTCCTTGTTTCTGTTACCGCTATGGTTTTTATTTGCTTTGGAGCCGTCACTTTTGCCGGAAAGTCTTTCATTTATTGGGCCAAATGAAAAAACAAACGTTCCGATTATCGTACAAATATTTCTAGCTGATTTTGGTATAGAGATTCTACGGATGGCAGCTATTCATACACCGACCCCACTTGCCACGGCCATGGGATTAATTGCCGCTGTGTTGATTGGGCAAATTGCGATTGATGTTGGATTATTTGTCCCAGAAGTAATCCTTTATGTATCATTAGCAGCCATTGGAACCTATACGACTCCAAGTTACGAATTAAGTATTGCCAATAAAATAACAAGGCTTTGTTTATTAATCGCGGTAGCCATTTTCCATGGACCAGGATTAATCGTCTCAATTACATTATTCATCATTTGGCTTGCAAGCAAAAAGCCGCTGAATACACCTTATTTATGGCCATTCATTCCATTTTATCCAAAAGCACTACTGCAGATTATTGTTCGCAGGGCGGTACCAGGATCGAAGCTTCGTCCAAGTATTAACCGCCCTAGGGATCGTGTTAGGCAGTAATAAAGTGAAACTTCAATCAGTGGTGGGAGTTCCGATGCATTAGGTGTGTAAGTGCTAACGAAGACATTAGGCAGTGGCGAACTTAGTCGGCCTTCATCCCCCACTGTTAAAAGTTGAACAAATCTGCGAAAAAATAATAAAGCGGCCTAGTCATTGCGATTGTGATTAGCTTGTATTTATGTTAAAGTATTTGTAATATTTCCAATAGGATATTAAAAAAGACAGTTTCTCATGTAGAATTCTGTCTATTTATTTCTAAAGAATGATGCTAAAGCTAAAAAAGAAGAGAATGGCGGATATGATTATCAAGCCTCGTTGTAAGTGAATAAAATAATATCTAAGGCATGTATACAGCTGTGCTTTTAGGAAGAGGGGAAATTATGTATTTACATGGCACATCAAAGGTTAATACTAAGGGTCATCTTGAAATAGGCGGAGTAGACACGGTTGAACTTGCTGAGAAATATGGAACACCATTATATATTTATGATGTATCGTTAATAAGAGAGCGGGCAAGGGGCTTTAAGCAAACATTCGAAAACTTAAAAGTACCTGCTCAGGTTGCTTATGCTAGCAAGGCCTTTTCAACTATTGCGATGGTTCAGCTTGCAGAGGAAGAAGGTCTATCATTAGATGTTGTTTCAGGCGGTGAATTATATACAGCTTTGGCAGCTGATTTTCCGAGAGAGCGTATTCATTTTCACGGAAATAATAAAAGCAAAGAAGAACTTGAAATGGCACTGAAGCACGAGATCGGCTGTATAGTTGTTGATAACTTTTATGAGCTGGAATTATTAAATTCCCTTTGCGAATTATTGAAAATGGACACAAAAATATTATTAAGAGTAACCCCAGGGATAGAAGCACATACTCATGATTATATTTTAACAGGTCAAGCAGATTCGAAATTTGGTTTTGATTTGCAAAATGGGCAAGCAGAAAAGGCTCTTAATATGGCGCTTCAATTTGAGAGAATAGAAGTACTTGGACTTCATTGTCATATCGGGTCGCAAATATTTGAAACAACAGGCTTTATTTTAGCGGCTAAGAAGCTTTTTGAAAAACTGCATGATTGGAAGGAAGCCTTCTCCTATGAGTCTAAGGTTTTAAACTTAGGAGGCGGATTCGGGATTCGCTATACGGATGAGGACAAGCCTCTGCCAGCGGCCCAATATGTAGCCGAAATTATTGAAGAAGTGAAAAAGCAGGCAGAAAATTATTCCATGAAGATGCCTGAAATATGGATTGAGCCGGGAAGATCTTTAGTTGGGGATGCTGGAACTACTCTTTACAAAATTGGATCAAGAAAAGAAGTCCCAAATGTTCGTCAATATGTGGCAGTAGATGGCGGGATGAGCGATAATATTCGACCTGCTCTATATCAGGCGAAATATGAGGCCGTGTTAGCTAATAGGGTACATGAAAAAACAGAGGAAACTGTATCAATTGCAGGGAAGTGTTGTGAATCAGGTGACATGCTTATTTGGGATTTACCTCTTCCAAAATCTGATAGTGATGATTTATTAGCTGTATTTTGTACAGGTGCTTATGGGTATGCTATGGCTAATAACTATAATCGTCTCCCAAGACCTGCTGTTGTATTTGTCGAGAATGGGGAAGCGAAGCTTGTTGTGAAACGGGAAACATATGAGGATTTAATTAGAATGGATCTTTCAATTAAACAAAAAATTAATAATTAAAGCTGCCATTTAAAGGCAGCTTTACTTTATTTTCAGTATGTGGCATGGAAATAATGTTCTCTATCGTGTAAAATGAAGTTGTCCATAGTTTTTTAGATTTCTTTAGGAGGGGCAACTTAGGGTATATGAAGAAAAATAATTGGCTTCTTTTCGTTTTATTCTTAATAGGCAGCCTAGCATGGGGGCTTTTTTATTGGTTCGTTATTGTTCCATCAAAGTGAATCCATTTCGAAAATTGAAATTGAGAAGGATAGTGGAAAATAGCATTTGTGAGGGAGCAAAGGGAGATTTAATACATATATTATTAATAAGTTTGAAATGAATAATTTTTGGGGAAAATAGGGATAGAAATAAGAAATTTGAGCAAAATTTGCATGAATGAAACTAAGCTAACATGCAGAAAAGACTAATCATCATCGTGATAATATGGAATTCGCATGTAAAAGAGATTCCAATAAAAATATCGCATAAGTAAAACGGAGTACACGCAAAAACGGCAGGTCAACACTATGTTTTACTAATAATGAGGGATAATATGTTAATTCGATATAAAAAGGCTTTTGAAAAAATTGCTATGGGACTTTTATCGTTTATGCCAAATGAAAAGGATCTGAAGGTTTTACAGCAGACTATGAAGCAATATGAAACAGCTGAAAACAGGCAATTATTTCTATGGAAGGAAGGGGACGATATTATCGGCTTAATTGGCGTTTCATTTCTGGATGATTCAGCTATGATTGAGCATATTTCAGTCAACCCTTCACATAGGCATCAAGGCATTGGAACGACAATGGTTAAAGCATTGAAAGAAATGTTTGCAGAGAAAGAATTACGGTCAAACGAGATGACTGATTCTTTTCTTAATAAATGTGATTTAAATATAGATGCATAAAGTTTCCTTAACATACACAAAAGCTAAAGCAATCGGAGAATTTACCGATTGCTATTTTTTTCGGCTAGCTTCAGCGCCTAGCCCAGACGTACAGGACGTAATAGTGTCGACAATGCGACAGGACAAGGAAAACTTCGTCAGCGACACATAGCACGACCAAAAGTGAAGCTTTTGGGAGGACGTTGCGTTTTTGTCGACCTCGAGGTCATAAGCCAATCTGTCAGGAAGGTTAAAGTACAACCTTCCCGCCAGCTCGTCTTATGCTTGTCG
>NZ_JBALOW010000045.1:131229-135477 GCF_036965085.1 Bacillus sp. JJ1532 | reverse complement strand
TCGCCACAGGACGTGGCGGTTTTTAGTCGATGATCATCTGTCAAGGCGCTTTTGCTTTTGATCTCAAAGCAATTAATCGTTCTTGGATCACTTGGCTTCGATCTCTAAGTGAATGCCGGTGAATTAAATCTTTATTGTTTAAATCGCTGTCTTCACACCAGTTTAGCCCTAACTGTGTACATTTGTCCCTACAGCTGGAAATTAATGATGTATCCATTATCGGGAACATATAGCTAGTGTATTGACAGCCTTTCGAAAGGTCATCTTGCCTTTTTTCTAAATCCAGTAAAAACTTTCCCCTGTTTAGTCCCAACTTTTCTATCTGGCTCAAGTTCTTTTTGAAAATTTGGATAGATTTTGATAAGGTTCTTTTAGCGCCGCCAGTGTTCCCACGCCGGTGATGATAATTTGAGACTGCAAATAAAATAAGTCCAACCCAAATAGAATGTTTATTCTTTGGATGAACCCTTTTCCAATATTCCTCAAGAATTTCATGACATTCAAAATAATCCCGATCTCCGTGGAAATGAATTAAATAATCGATATATTCATTTGGATACACGCTTTCACCCCCGATCATGTTTATTTTAACATAAGAAACATAACGGAATGAATGCGAATAGGCTGCTCAAACATGATTTTTTCCCATACTTGGAAAAATAAAAACCCGGCTATGAACCGGGTTTACTTTAAATCTTACAAAGTTATTCATATTCTAATCTCCGAAGCCGTATGACTTCCTCTGACATTTAATTTGCTTACTTCATTAGAAGCACCAAGAAGCACCTACAATAATTAATAGGATAAACAATACGACAATTAAAGCAAATCCTGTGTGCCCAAAGCCTACACTTGACATATCTTATACCTCCTATATTTCTCTCATTTGGTTGTTCAAAATCATCATATGTGGGCAGATGTTAAATGGTATGGGCGAATGAAATGTTTTTTCTTCCAATTTCGTTAAATGAATAAGGTTTAAATTTCTATTGGATATCGAGTATGAATAATTTATACTTATGTTAGTGTTAACTGGGGAATTTAAATAGAAATTTTGGTGAAAATTTTATGCAGGATGTTATGCATTATAATGTAAAGATTGACGCGTTTGAAGGTCCGCTCGATTTGCTGCTTCATTTAATCCACCGGCTTGAAATCGATATATATGATATTCCAGTGGCGGAGATTACGGAGCAATATTTATTATATATCCACACAATGCAGGAGCTTCAGCTTGATGTGGCAAGTGAATATTTGGTGATGGCCGCAACACTTCTGGCAATAAAAAGTAAAATGCTCCTCCCAAAGCATGAAGAGGATTTACTTGATGATGGGCTGATCATTCAAGAAGAAGAGAACCCAATGGACGAGTTAGTTGAGAAATTAATTGAATACCGTAAATATAAAGAAGCGGCTGTTGAACTTAAGGAGATGGAACAAGAAAGAGGTTTGATGTTTACAAAGCCTCCAAGTGATCTTTCCGACTATGTAAAGGAAGTTCAGACTGAAAAAACGGATTTGAATGTGTCTCTATACGACATGCTCGGTGCGTTTCAAAAGCTATTGCGCAGGCAGAAACTGCAGAAGCCGGTTACAACAAAAATTTCTCGTCAGGAAATTCCAATTGAAAAACGAATGGCCGAGATTTTAGATGATTTAAAGAGTATTAGAGGCAGAAAAAGCTTTAACGATTTGTTTGCCGTCCCTGATCGTGAACATATTGTTGTCACATTTCTTGCTGTTTTAGAGCTGATAAAGCGCAAAGAGATACATATCGAGCAAGAGAAAAACTTCTCAGAAATATTCTTGATGATTATGTAGCTTTACGGAAAATTACATGACTGTACACTAAAGGGGGTATAGATACTTGGAGTTAATCAATTGGAAAAGCATTGCAGAAAGCCTTCTTTTCGCAGCTGGGGACGAGGGGCTGTCTCTGAAACAAATCGCCATTGTCTTAGAGATCGATGAAATACAGGCTGAATCGGTTATGAACGAATTAATGGAGGATTACACTGATTCTTGGCGAGGGATAACGATCGTTGAGCTTGCTGGGACCTTCCAGCTGGCAACGAAGAAAGAAAACTCCGATTACCTTAAAAAACTAGTCGTCACTCCGACAACTTCAGGTCTCTCCCAAGCTGCACTAGAGACACTTGCCATTATTGCATATAAACAACCAATAACTAGAGCGGAAATAGAAGAAATTAGAGGGGTCAAAACAGAGCGTTCCCTGCATACTTTAGCTGCAAAAGCCCTTATTAAAGAAGTAGGAAGGGCTGAAGGTACTGGGAGAGCCTATTTATATGGAACGACTAAGGAATTCCTTGATTATTTTGGCTTAAAGCGAATAGAAGAACTGCCGGCCCTTCCTGAAAAAATGGATGAGGACGATTTCCTTCAGGAGGATGCTGATTTATTTTTCGGGAAATTCCAGGAATCATTTAGATCTTGAGTTTAGTCATTTATCTCTAACTATTTATGTTAAAATATAACTATCGTTAATGATAAAATTATTACATATGGGGTTATTGTTCTGGGAGGGTATGGCATGATCATTAAACAGTGTAATGGCTACGAGCTCGAAAAAGAAAAGTCAAATACTTCGGAGGATTTCTTTAATAGAAGTGAAATTACCTTTGAAGAAGATGGTGCAGAAAAAACACTACATGTATTGTATGTCCGCTATTTTGAGGATTTGTTAAATGAATTTACACCGTTCGAATCGAATCCAATCTTTTCTGCAGGTGAAAGGGCAGTGGAATTGAAAGATATTGTTGCTCTGGTTTGCTTATTGAAAAATCCTGGCTTCCGCCACAGAAAACGGCTCTACATAAATACACAGATGGAATTTGCTTCTTATTTTCAGGATATTGATTTTTCTAAACTTCCTGCTATATTTGAAGCTTTGGGGAGTCAAAAAAGCTATCAACTCCACTCTCCCTTAGAATATATTGTTCAGCCAAAATAGCAAATTAAATGCAAAGCAGCCCACAAGCTGCTTTTTTTATGCAATTTTCCATGGAGTCGGTCATACGATAAAATCGGACCTAGAAAATGTAGGAAAAGAGGGATCAGCATGAGCCGTCTGGAAGAGTATATTCAAGACGTGTTTAAGTGGAATCAAGAAATGCGAGCATTTCTTGAATCGGAAGATACGGAAGGAAAGTCTGAACTTTGGACTAAGATGGACCGCCTGACAAATATAATAGAGGGGATTAAGAGCCCGCAAAGTATGGAGGATCTCTCTGTTGTACAAAGTTATGTTGATGAGCTCCACTCAGACATGGAGAAATATTTTCTTGAAAGGCAGCAGGTTGGCAGTATATATATGCATGAACCAAATGTGGCAGCAGGAAACCATGTGCTTCCTCCGCTGCCATATCCTTATAATGCGCTCGAGCCCTATATATCAGAAGAAATTATGAGACTACACCATGACAAACACCATAAATCGTATATTGATGGATTAAATAAAGCAGAGACCGCATTGCACGAGGCAAGGAAATCCGGAGATTTTTCACTAGTGAAGCATTGGTCAAGGGAACTGGCATTCCATGGCTCTGGTCATTATTTGCACACAATTTTTTGGAATAACATGAAGCCTAAAGGCGGAGGTAAACCATCCGGAGGTTTGTTGAAAGAAATCGAGAAATATTTTGGCAGCTTTGAAGCATTCAAGAAGCATTTCAGTGAAGCAGCAAAGCAAGTTGAAGGTGTTGGCTGGACTATACTTGTTTGGTCTCCACGCTCCCGTCATCTGGAAATCCTCCAATCTGAAATGCATATGCTTTTAACCCAATGGGATACAATCCCATTGCTAGTTCTGGATGTTTGGGAGCATGCCTATTATTTGCAGTATAAAAATAATCGTGGTGACTATGTAAATAATTGGTGGAATCTCGTGAATTGGAAAAATGTTGAAGAACGCTTCCGAAACGCATCAGAGCTAAAATGGAAACCATATTAATCAACTTAAGCTGGCGGAAAACATTTAGTTTTTCGCTTTTTTGTTTTTTAAACACTGTTATTTGCAAGTAGGTGCCCCAGTCAAGTTCGTGTTTTTTGTCATAACCCCGCTTGTCCCGCATAAAATTGTACAAAGAAAAGCGGAAGCGCCTTCGGAACAATCAAAGGACAATTGTTCCTGCGATGAATATTCGCAGAAGCTTTCCTTTGTGTCCAGCCCCGACAAGCATAAGACGAGCCTCTCGGAAAGGTGTACTTTTCCTTTCTGGGAGGATTGGC
>NZ_JBALOW010000045.1:33308-131187 GCF_036965085.1 Bacillus sp. JJ1532 | reverse complement strand
CGATGTGTCGCTGACGAAGTTTTCCTTGTCCTGTCGCAATGTCGACACTAGTACGTCCTGTACCTTGGGGCTAGGCGCTGGAGCTACAGAAGATAAGCTATAGGAGACGGGGTTTTACAATGAAGAAATTTAAAAAGCTTTTGATCTATCCGTTGATTGCTGCACTTTTAACCGGATTGATTCCGCAGAAGGCAGAAGCTTCTGTTTCTGTAAGTGCGCGCAGTGCTATTGTGATGGAGCAGGGATCTGGAAGAATATTATTTGAAAAAGATGCGTTTACGCCAAGAAGAATAGCCAGCATCACCAAAATTATGACTGCCATATTGGCCATAGAATCTGGAAAAATGGACGAGATGGTGAAGGTTAGCGAGAAAGCAGTTAGAGCAGAAGGATCTTCCATTTATTTAATACCAGGTGAGAAAATAAAATTGGAGGATTTAGTATATGGATTGATGCTCCGTTCAGGGAATGATGCGGCAGTAGCCATTGCTGAACATATTGGGGGGAGCCTTGACGGCTTTGTTTTTTTAATGAATCAAAAAGCAAAAGAAATTGGAATGGAGAATACCCATTTTGAGAACCCCCATGGACTTGACGATCATGAAAATCACTTTTCAACAGCGTATGATATGGCGCTATTAACCCGTTATGCCATGAATAATAAAGAATATGGAAAAATTTCAGGAACAAAGGTTTATAAAACACCGCATCCTAATGAAGGCTGGGATCGAAAATGGACGAATAAAAATCGTTTACTTTCAGATTATGAATATAGTACAGGCGGAAAAACCGGATTTACAAAGCGGGCAAAACGAACATTAGTCACTACCGCTTCCAAGGGAGGGCTTGATTTAATCGCCGTAACGTTAAATGCAACTGGACAAACTGACTGGAATGATCATATCCAAATGTATGAAATGGGTTTTAAGACATACAGTTTAGCTGAGGTTTTGCCAAAGGGTGTGATTAAGGATATAAAGGATAGGTTTTATAAAAAGAAAGTGTTTTTGGAGACTGGCTTTGATTATCCAATTACAAATAAAGAGAAAGACCTTTTCGAGATTAAATATAAAATGATGAAGCCTGACAGGAAGTGGGAGGATGGAGAGAACATTCCTAAAATTGTTGGAAAGGCGATTGTTTATTTTGATAACCGTCAAATAAAAACACTGCCTATATATTTTAAACAGGAAAAAGCAAATGAGGAGGATTCCTTCTTTGGCATTTTTAGAAATATTTTTATTTCAATCGTTGGTGTGAAAACGGATGATTAATATTATTTGGGCGTTGATGGCGCTAATCGGCATTATTTTTGCAATGGTCAATGGGACGATGAATGAAGTGAATGAGGCGGTTTTCAAAGGAGCAGCAGAAGCTGTTACACTTTGTATTGGTTTAATTAGTATTCTCGTATTCTGGTTAGGCATGATGAAAATTGCAGAGGATTCGGGGCTATTGAATAAACTATCGCAAGCTTTTAAACCGATTGTTAAACGGCTCTTTCCTGAAGTACCTACAAATCATCCAGCAATGGGGTATATTCTGTCGAATATGATGGCAAATATGTTTGGGTTAGGTAATGCAGCCACACCACTTGGGATTAAGGCGATGGAAGAATTAAAAAACTTAAATGGCGGAAAAAACGAAGCAACCCGCTCAATGATCACTTTCCTTGCTGTTAATACTTCAAGCATTACGCTTATTCCAACGATGGTTATTGCCATACGGATGAAATATGAATCGGTTTCACCTACAGAAATTGTTGGTCCTACATTAATTGCATCCATTAGCTCGGCTATCGGAGCTATCTTAATTGATAGGTATTTCTATTATCGAAGAACAAGAAAAGGATGAAGCTGCATGCAAATTGTATCTGTTATCTCTTTATGGTTTATTCCCGTCCTAATTGGTTTCATATTATTATATGGGACTATTAAGCGTGTTCCCACTTATGAAAGCTTTGTAGAAGGGGGAAAAGAGGGAATAAAAATTGCTGTATCCATCATACCTTTTCTTGTTGGCATGCTTGTTGCGATCTCCATCTTTCGTGCATCAGGAGCATTAGAATATTTCGTGGAGTTAATGAGGCCAGCACTTGAAGCAATTGGGGTTCCCCCCGAAATCTTTCCGCTTGCCATTATCCGCCCGATTTCAGGGTCTGCTGCACTTGGCATGACAACTGATCTCATCGCTGCCAACGGACCTGATTCCTTTATTGGCCGTCTTGCTTCCGTCCTTCAAGGAAGTACAGATACTACCTTTTATGTTTTAACCGTTTATTTTGGGGCAGTTGGAATTAAAAAAATGGGAGATGCCTTAAAGGTTGGACTATTGGCAGATTTAGTCGGAATTATTGCAGCTATTATCGTTGTGACACTCGTATTCGGTATTTAATTAGTTTCGTACGAAGATACCCTCCAATGGGGTATCTTTTTTTCTGCTAAAAATCCCTTACTTTGAAAAAAGCTTGATTTATGTCATAATTCAAAAGGACAGATTTAGGTAAAATCCTTATATGAAAGCATTTTAAGTTGGGGTGACATAATATGGAAAGATTACAAAAAGTGATAGCGCATGCCGGTTTTGCATCAAGAAGAAAGGCTGAGCAGCTAATCGTAGAAGGACATGTTAAGGTAAATGGGAAAATAGTGAAGGAACTGGGTGTCAAAGTTTCTTCTTCTGATCGTGTGGAAGTAAACGGAATTCCGATTGAACGGGAAGAGCCGGTTTATTTTCTCCTTTATAAACCAAGGGGAGTTATTTCCAGTGTTCAAGATGATAAAGGAAGAAAAGTTGTGACAGATTATTTAGCAAATATTGAACAAAGAATTTATCCAGTTGGGCGATTAGATTTTGATACTTCTGGACTTCTTTTACTTACTAATGATGGTGAATTTGCAAACCTGCTCATGCATCCTAAGAGCGAAGTAGAGAAGGTATATATTGCGAAAGTAAAAGGAATCCCTTCGCGAGAAAAGACAAGAAGTCTTGAGAAAGGCATTAAATTAGAAGATGGGATGACAGCACCTGCACGCGTAAAAATGATATCGATGGATAAGAAGAAACAAACATCTATTATCGAACTTACAATCCATGAAGGACGAAATCGCCAAGTTAGAAGAATGCTTGAAGCGATTGGTCACCCGGTAATAAAATTAAAACGCGAAAGATATGGATTTCTTACTCTTCATGGGTTAAAAGCAGGAGAAGCTAGAGAATTAACAGCTCATGAAGTGAAACAGCTCCGTGTACTTGCCCAAGCTAAATAGCTAATAAGTAAAATTTCATAGAATAGTCACACTTCCTTCATATTGTAAACATTATCATAATGGTGATAAATGCTATAATTAATATGAGCATTTCTGTTATTCTTGTTGGTTTAATAAAGAAAAAATGGAATGCACGATGCTTTATAAGTGTTTCATGAATAGTGCTTTAAAAAGGAGATATTTTAATGAAAAAAAAGCGTTTAGTAATAAGGACAATCATATTACTTATATTAGGCGCCGCCGTTGCTTACACTTTATATGCAAATTTTACGAAGGATGATGTGAAGAAAGTAGCAATTGGTAAAAAAGCACCTGATTTTGTTCTTATGGATATGAACGGTGAAAAACATCGTTTGTCAGATTATGAAGGTCAAGGGGTCTTTTTAAATTTCTGGGGTACTTGGTGTAAGCCATGTGAACGTGAGATGCCATATATGGAAAATCAATATAAGGAATTTAAAGACAATGGCGTAACGATTCTAGCTGTCAATGTAGGTGAATCGGATCTGGCTGTTCAAAAATTTGCAGATAAACATAACTTAACTTTTCCTATATTAAAAGATACGGATGGACAAGTGCAAACCGCATACAAAATAAGTCCTCTTCCTGCAACTTATATGATAGATAAGGATGGAAAAGTCGTTAAATATCATACAGGCGAGCTAACAGAAGACATGATTAGAGATATGATGGAGCAGGTTAAACCATAAGATATAGGGAGTTTTTAAAAATGAAAGACGTAAAATGTGAATGCGGACACGTAAACCCACATGGAACAATTCTTTGTGAAGCTTGCGGCAGAATTTTAGAAGAGCATGAGAAAGAAAAAAAGCTTGTAGATATGCGCTATGAGGGAAGTGCGCGCCGGTCGCAAACGTACAACAAAACGATGGTAGATAAAATATGGAATTTCTTTTCATCCGTTAAGGTGGGTGTGTGGCTAATTGTTATCACATTAGTAGCATCTGCACTAGGGACTATTTTTCCCCAGGAAATGTACATACCTCCTGTCATGCCGGCTGCCGAGTATTATCAAGAACAATATGGATGGCTTGGAAAATTATATTATGATCTAGGATTTCATAATCTTTATAGCTCTTGGTGGTATTTATTGCTTATCGCTTCAATCGGAATATCACTCATCATTTGTAGTTTAGACCGGGTAGTTCCGCTTTATCGTGCTTTAAAGGTCCAGCGCGTAACGAGACATGAAGGATTCTTAAAGCGTCAGCGTCTGTTTGGACGATCTGAAGTGAAAAACTTTGAAGAATCCTATGAATCAGTTAAAGAGAAATTAAGAGCCAAACGGTACAATATTCGTGAAGAAGATGGCAATTTACTTGCTGAAAAAGGCCGTTTTTCAAGATGGGGCCCTTATGTTAACCATATTGGCTTAATTATTTTCCTAATTGGCGGGATGCTTCGCTTTGTCCCAGGTATGTATGTTGACAAGGTCCTCTGGCTCCGGGAAGGGGAAACGAAAGTAATTCCGGAAACGCACGGAGAATATTACTTGAAAAATGATCGTTTCATCCTCGAAGTTTATGACAAAGATAAAGATAAAGAGGTTTTTAGTGATGCGCTTGAAAGGACAGGAATGGTCGCTAAAAATTTCCAGTCAAATGTAACCCTATACAAAAAGAAAGGGGATGCCATTGCTGGGGAAAAGCCTGAGCTTGAAAAGGTAAAGGATTACGAGATTCGTGTAAACGAACCATTAAAGTTTGAAAGCTTTGCCTTGTATCAGGTTGAATATAAACTTGATGAATTAAACAAAATGACTTTTGCACTTGCTAATAAACAAACGAAAGAAGAGTACGGAAATCTTACCGTAGATTTATTTGATCCAAAGGATAAATATGATTTAGGAAATGGATATTCTGTTGAAGTCATGAGTTATTTCCCAGACTTTGAATTTGATAAAAGCGGGGAACCCATAACAAAGTCAAGAATTCCTAACAATCCTGCCTTCGTGTTTAACATGATTACCCCAGACAGGCCAGAAGGAGAAGTCAGTTTTGTTGCCATCCGCCAGACGATTGAGCCATTTGGAGACAATCAATATAAATTAGCATTTAAGGGCGTCGAAACAAAAAATGTTACAGCCTTAACTGTGCGAAAAGATTTAACATTATGGATCATTGCTTTAGGTGGTTTGATTTTCATGATCGGGGTTGCACAAGGCTCTTACTGGACCCATCGTCGGATTTGGATTCGCCGTGTAAATGACGAGGTTTGGGTTGCAGGTCATACAAATAAAAATTGGCATGGACTTAAAAGAGAAATCGGTGCAGTATTAGAAGATACTGGAATAAAAGAACCAGAAGATCAAACAGAAAACGAAAAAACAGTATGAGGAGGGAACCATTTAGGTGGCAAATTTAAGTGGTAATTTATTATATATAGCCTTTATTCTTTATATTATCGCAACTGTGCTATTTGCTGGCTCAATAAAGGATAAGAGGAATCAGAAGAAAGGGCCGAACAGATGGGCACAGCTTGGACTGCTGGTAAGTATAATCGGCTTTATTGCTCATTTAGGCTATTTTATTACTCGTTGGATTGCAGCTGGACACGCACCAGTAAGTAATATGTTTGAATTTATTACATTCTTTGGACTGGCTTTAGTTGGTGCATTTATCATTATTTATTATATTTACAAAACCCCTTTATTGGGATTATTTACGATGCCTGTTGCTTTGCTGCTTATTGCTTATGCAAGCATGTTCCCGAGAGATATTTCCCCACTGATTCCTGCCTTGCAAAGTGATTGGCTTTATATTCACGTTACAACGACAGCAGTGGGTCAGGCGGTATTGTCGATCAGTTTTGTAGCAGGAATTCTATATTTAGTGAAATCTGTCGATCAATCTAAATCTAGTAAACGTACTTTTTGGCTAGAAGCAGTCATGTTTGGATTAATCTGTACGCTTGGTTATATTATTATTTCAATCAGCTTCTCTTCAATGGATTACAAAGCTGAATTTAATTGGATCAATAAAGAAGAACAGAATGCTACATTTGAGTATACGATGCCTGCTTTAATAGGTCCTCATGAAGGAGAATTAGTTACTGCTGGAAAGTTTGAGCCAATTATAGAAGTTCCGGCTATTATTAATGCCAAAAAATTGAATACGGTAATTTGGTCATTCGGAGCGGGTATCATTCTATATTTATTATTTAGGCTCGTGCTTCGGAAACGTATTGCAGCCGCATTACAGCCGATCGTAAGGAAAATCAATCTTGATTTAGTCGATGAAATTGGGTATCGCTCTGTATTAATTGGATTTCCAATATTCTCGCTAGGCGGTTTAGTTTTTGCGATGATCTGGGCGCAAATAGCGTGGACCCGCTTTTGGGGGTGGGATCCGAAGGAAGTATGGGCACTTATTACATTCCTTTTCTATGCAGCCTTTCTTCATCTCCGGTTATCTAAAGGCTGGCACGGTGAAAAATCTGCATGGCTTGCCGTAATCGGTTTTGTCATTATTATGTTTAATTTGGTGGCAGTTAATCTAGTAATTGCTGGTTTGCATTCATACGCAGGATCTTAAATCTGGTCATCATGTTTATAACAGATAGTTCTTTAGTTTAAGCTAAAAAGCCTTCACTTTGTGGAGGCTTATTTCAAAAAGTTCTATTCATTAGCGGAAATACAAAGGGGGAAATGCGATTATGGAAAAAGACGTAAGAATTTTAGTCGTTGATGATGAGGAGAGAATTCGACGTTTATTAAAAATGTACTTGGAAAGAGAAAACTTTATTATTGATGAAGCGGGAGATGGAAACGAGGCATTAACAAAAGCTCTTGAAAATGATTATCATATCATCCTGCTTGATTTGATGATGCCTGGTAAAGATGGGATTGAAGTTTGTAAGGAATTAAGGGAAAAGAAAGCTACGCCTATTATCATGCTGACTGCAAAAGGTGAGGAAGTAAATAGAGTACAAGGCTTTGAAGCAGGTACTGATGATTATATTGTTAAGCCATTCAGCCCAAGAGAAGTAGTCTTACGAGTTAAAGCGCTATTGCGCCGAGCTTCTAAAACAACCTATATACAAACAGAAGCAGCAGCGAAAGATATTATTGTCTTTTCTCACTTAACGATTGATCATGATGCACACAGAGTGCTTGCAGATGGGAAAGAGGTAAGTCTGACACCTAAAGAATATGAATTACTTTATTTTCTTGCAAAATCACCTGATAAAGTCTTTGATCGTGAACAATTACTTAAGGAAGTGTGGCATTACGAGTTTTTTGGGGACTTGCGAACTGTTGACACGCATGTTAAGCGTTTACGCGAAAAGCTAAATAAAGTTTCTGAGCAAGCTGCAAAAATGATTGTAACTGTTTGGGGTGTAGGCTATAAGTTCGAGGTTATTAATGAATGATGCTCTGGCGAAGTGTTGTAGGTAAACTTTGGTTTACAATTCTATTCCTAGTTTCTTTAGTACTCTTTATTTTAACTATTATGCTATTAGAATTTTTCGAAAACTATCATATCAATGAAATGGAAAGAGGGCTTACGAATACTGCCCAAAAAATTTCCCGTATATTAGATGAACATGATCGAGATGTCGGCCTCGAGATTTCGTGGGAATTAGTGGATGACGTCACTGAGGTAGTTATAGTGACAAATCCAAACGAATATTATTACTCACCAAATGAAAATCAAGGCTTTAAGCTTCCTATCACATATCTTACAAAGGATGCCGAGCTAGAAAAGGTTATTACTGATCATAAAACTGTCAAGAAAATGTCTGCCTTTGATGGGGATAAGGAGAAAAACAATGATGATTCCCGAATATTAATAGTCGGCGTTCCACTAAAGGAATCTACTAGTAAAAATGGGGCCGTTTATATTTATCAATCGCTCGAGGTTATGGAGGAAACAACGCGCACAACGACGAAATTTATTTTCCTTGCCGCTGGTGTTGCCATCATTTTAACGACCATTTTTGCGTTTTTCTTATCAACACGAATTACTGCTCCTCTTCGGAAAATGCGTGAAGCAGCATTTGAGGTTGCCAGGGGGAAGTTTGATACTAAGGTACCTTTCCCGTCACAGGACGAAATTGGCGAATTGGCTATTGCTTTTAATCAAATGGGGAAGCAGCTCAAATTTAATATGGATGCCCTTAAACAGGAAAAAGAACAGCTTGCAAGTATTCTAAGTGGAATGGCTGACGGAGTTATTACATTTGATCGAGATGGAACTATTTTAATTACAAATCCTCCTGCCGATCGTTTTTTGCATAACTGGTATTACGAACAGGATGAGGAGAATAAAGATACTCAAGCAGTACCATCTAAAGTAATGGAGCTTTTCCAGCTCGCAGTAAGTACAGAGAAAGAGCAGGTTGGTGAAATATCTATTCAGGGCCGTTTCTGGGTAATGATTGTTAGTCCATTATATAATGAAAAATATATTCGTGGTGCTGTTGCTGTTATTAGGGATATGACTGAAGAAAGGCAGCTTGATAAGCTAAGACAGGATTTCATTGCAAATGTTTCACATGAACTTCGAACACCGATTGCCATGATGCAGGGATATAGTGAAGCGATAGTAGATGATATTGCCAGTACAGATGAAGAAAAGAAAGAGATGGCAAGTGTTATTTATGATGAGTCATTAAGAATGGGCCGCTTAGTGAATGAGCTCTTAGATCTTGCAAGAATGGAAGCTGGACATATCCAACTAACAATGGAGGAAATCGAGGTTAAACCATTTCTGCAGAAGGTTGTTCGTAAGTTCCAAGGATTAGCTAAGGAACAGGAAATACACCTTGATTTACAGCTCAGTGAACAGTCTGGCTCATTAAGGTTTGATCCAGACGGAATAGAGCAAGTATTAACCAACTTAATTGATAATGGAATTCGGCATACCCCAAATATGGGCAAGGTAATCGTTTCTGAGCGGAATGATGAACGTGGCCTTTATATTGAAGTGGAAGATTCCGGATCAGGCATTCCTGAAGAGGATTTGCCTTTCGTCTTTGAACGTTTCTATAAAGCAGATAAAGCAAGAACGAGAGGACGATCTGGAACGGGTCTTGGACTTGCCATTGCGAAAAATATTATTCATGCACATAAAGGTCAAATATCTGTTCAAAGTAAAATTGGTCAAGGTACGACATTTTCTCTATTTATCCCTCGAAATATAGATTAATATAGAAAAATATGCCGATTGTTCTTGATACACGGGAAACATTTAGAGCGATTTAATTAAATATGTTTTATTTTCTATGTTGGAAGGATTTACATAAAAATCCTTCCTTTTTTTATCAAATTAAAAGATAATAGGGCGAGAGGATATGTTTTTAGGTTTGTAACCTTTTCTAGAATTATTACGACTATTAAATTAAACGGGGAGGGAAACGAATGGACTCCGTTTTTGATGAATTATATAGAAAATATCATCATGACGTTTTTCAATTTCTTTTTTATATGGTGAAAAACAGGGAACTTGCCGAGGACCTTGTCCAAGAGGTTTATATTAGAGTTCTAAAATCATATGAAAAATTTGAAGGAAAAAGCAGTGAAAAAACTTGGTTATTTTCCATTGCAAGAAATGTGGCAATTGATTCTTTCCGCAAACAAAAGGGATGGAAGCAGCGGCTTCTAGAGAAATTCGATTGGTCCACACAACAAGTAAAAGATGAATACCCCATTCCAGAAGAAATTATTGTCCAAAATGAAGAAATTCAATATATTTACAAATGCCTTGACCATTGTACAGTAGATCAAAGAATGATCATTGTTATGAGGTATATTCATGAACTTTCCATTACTGAGTCCGCTGAAGCACTCGGATGGACAGAAAGTAAAGTAAAAACAACTCAGCATCGGGCGTTGAAGGTATTAAAGACTTATATGGACGAAATTAAAAGAAAGGAGGGAACCGTAGAAAATGAAAAAATCAGAATGGACTGAGGAACAGCTTGAAGAATTATTAGGCAATATGCCAAAAATTAAGGATGATCGGGATCCTAGAGAAATCTATCATCTTGTCGCAATCAAATTGCAAAAGCGAAAACAAAAAATGTGGATTATGCCTAGTATTGCAACAGCAGGAGCTTTCCTTCTATTTTTCATCCTAGTTCCCAACCTTTTCAATTGGCAAGGCTTTGAAGAGAAATCAATGGAATCAGCGGATAAATCTTCATCTGCATCCGAAATAATGATGGAAAAAAAGAGTCTGGGTGACAATCAAGATCAGCTTGCAGATTCAAAGGAAAATGAAGCCCCTATTGAAATGGCAAAACAGGAAGAAGAGAAAAAAATGGGGATCACTTCGATAGAAGTGGAGGACGAGACAACTGCTGTATATGAGGAGGATATGATTGATAAGGAAGTGCTAACATATGGTGTTCCAAATCAGGATGTTTCATTTATTGTTCCTATTAGCCTCATTGTTCCTAAAGATGACCAAAAGTCAAAATTTGATTTATATGTAGAAAATATGTCGAATTTGGCTGAAGAAAAATGGGGATTAACGGAATATTACCCTTTACAAGCCGGTTTGATTTTTGATGAAGAAAATAAAATTTTGACACTAAATGTTCCAGCTGACCATTCATATGGCATGTCTTCGAATACAGAATGGCAATTAAACCAAGTTATGAATCATATAATGGCTTCATTTGATATTAAGAAAGTTAATTTGACGACTGAAGGAAATCCGGGCATTGAATTTGGCCATCTCGGTAAAATAGATGAATTTGTATCGAAAGAGCAATCAAGCGATGACGCTTATTATTTTTATTTTCCAAGCAATGTTGAAACAAAGCCATTTATTGTCCCTTTTAAATTTACTGAAAAACAGGGCACAATCCAAGAAGCCTTTTCGATAATGAGAAATAATCAGGCGGGGGAAAAATTGATAGCATCCATTCCTGAAACGATCCAATTCGAAACGGAAGAAAATCCAAAAGAAGGAAAGCTCATTATCAAATTTGAAAAGGGATCACAATTAAATAATGATGAGGCAACTCTTCATACTATTGAAGCAATTTTATTAACAGCGAAAGAGTTTAATTATGAATTTGTTAAGCTTGAAAATGCAAATATCGACAGAATTGGAATATTTGATCTAAATCAAGACATTAAGGTTCCTGTTGTACCTAACAAGCGAATAATTTCCAATCAGAACTAGAGACGAGCCATTTGGCCCGTCTTTCTTTTTGCGATCATAAAGGGTTGGCTTATTATATTCAATATGTTTAGCCTGTTTTTCATAGATAGATTAATCAATTTTGCTTTGTTTTGTTCTAAACTAACTTCTGCTTACATACTGTGGATATTGGACAAAAACTTATTAGGATTAACAGGAGGATAAAATGCGGGATTATTTAAGAAGATTTATGATTGCTGGAATCATGGGGATATTTATTAGTTTGTTATTTTTAGGGGGAAGCTTGTACAAGCTTTAAGGAGGAAAAAAGATCAGAAATTTAATTCCTTCCCAATTCGTTAGTTTTCAAGTATAATAAAAACTGTAACAAATAAATACGGTCTATCTTCGGGGCAGGGTGAAATTCCCGACCGGCGGTGATGAGATTTTTCTCTAAGCCCGCGAGCCTTTATGGCTGAAGCAAATTATCGGAAATAGCTGAAAAAAGTTGTCATTTGGCAACTATCATTCTATTTCTTGGTGAACGCTTTAAGCTTTGGCAGGATTTGGTGCGATTCCAAAGCCGACAGTACAGTCTGGATGGGAGAAGATGGAGGTTCTGCAGACGTTCAAAAATTGCAGGAATGATGAACGTTTATTTAGTGAGCCTTTTAAATCTCCCTCAAGTATATTACTTGAGGGTTTTATTTATGATGGCTACATGATCTGCTGAACCTTTCTTCTTTAGGAGAGATAGTCCTAACAAGGAGAGAGGAACATGAAAAGATTTTCAGTAAAAGCTTTAGTTTCGATTGGGATGTTGAGCAGTATATCATATGTATTAATGCTGCTAAACTTCCCGCTACCGCCATTTCCACAATTTCTAATGATTGACTTTAGCGATATTCCTGCATTAATTGCCGCGTTAATCTTTGGTCCGCTGGCTGGCATCTTAGTTGAATTATTTAAAAATATTTTGGATTACTTTATGACAGGGAGCGCAACTGGTGTTCCAGTTGGTCATATTTCTAACTTTATTGCGGGCATCCTGTTTGTATTGCCAACATACTATGTTTACAACAAATTAAAAACGAGAAAGGGCATGACATTTGGATTAATTATTGGTACGGCTATAATGGCTGTAATGATGAGTATTTTAAATTACTTCATCATCCTGCCTGCCTATACATTTTTCTTAAATATGCCAGCTATGTCTGCTCCAGAAATGCGTACAATGATCGTAACAGGCATTTTACCGTTTAATATTATAAAAGGATTAATTATAACCATTGTATTTATGCTAATTTTTGCACGTATGAGTGCATGGATTAGCAAACAAGGTTCCTATAATAGCGCAGCTTAATAGAAAAGCGGAAGCGCCTTCGGAACAATCAAATTACGGATTGTTCCTGCGATGATTATTCTAAGGAGCTTTCCTTAGTGTCCAGGGGCGACAAGCATAAGACGAGCTGGCAGAAAGGTTGTATTTTAACCTTTTTGTCGGATTGGCTTATGACCTCGAGCCCCTAGGCGCTGAAGCTAGACAGTTTTCAAAAGCAACGGGCAACCGTTGCTTTTTCTATTGGTCTCTTGAATCGTTCCAAATACTATAAAATATGCAGTTTATAATTGAAATGAAAAAGCTCCCTTCATAAAGAAAGGGAGCGGTAATCAAAGCGAACCTTTATTGATTCTATTCGAATTTAAGTGCGTCGCCATCAAATGAATCGTCTGCAACTTTAATTGAATCAGTTGGACAGCCTTCGAAAGCGTCCATCATATCATCAATTAATACATCTGGAATTTCAACAATTCCTTGGTTATCATCTAGAGTAACGAATGCAATGCCTTCGTCATCGTAATCATAAATATCTGGTGCTGCTGCTCCGCATGCTCCACATGCGATGCAAGTTTCCTTGTCAACAATCGTATACTTTGCCATGAAAAATTACCTCCCAAGATTATAACAAAATTATATGAACATTTTCCTTTGTGAAGATGGAAAGACATCCCTCATCCCCTATTGTAAAACTGAATGGCAAACATTTCAATAGTAAAAGTATTGAGAATGCTTATCATAATAAGGTTCTAACAATAATCAGAATTATAGAGGCTCATATTTTCTATTCATGATAAGATATAGAAGATGATTAATTGTTAGTATGTCCCAAAAAGTAATATAAATGGTGTGATCTTATGAAGGATTCATATTTGAATTTGATAGTTTTATATTGTTTACACAAAATTGATGGTCAGCGATCCATATATTCAATCTTACATCTTCTGAAAGGGAAAAAATCTGCCCAAACGATTCAAGATGCTCATTTTTTCCAATTAACGAACCTCTTCAATTCTTTTCCTTTTCTTGAGCGAAAAGATTTAGATCATATTGTAAGTCAAATTAAGAACAGAGGGTTCATTATCCAAATTTCCGAGCAATGCTATCGTCTATCAATAGAAGGTACACGGTTTCTGGAAGAAACATTGACGAAGCAGCCGATTCCGAGCTCCTTAAACGGTTTGAAGTTCCATCAAGTTACCGAGCTTTTTTGGGAAAGATTATCCCTCACGATACAGGTCATATCCTACTTAAAAAGCAGAGAAACAAAATATCTTCCTATCCAGCGAAAAAAAGAGGTTCACTTTTGGGTAAAGAATTTTCTGCAGCAAACGTCCTTAAACAGAGACGCATTATGCCAGAAACTATACATCGAGTTAGTCAATTGCCTTGAAAAGAATAAGGAAATAGATCCTTCTGTACTCATCATGAGACTGACTGGTTACGAAATTATTGGACTAACTCCTTTACAAGCTGCTGAACGTTTGAAAATGGAACTTGACGTATATTATGTCCAATTTAGAAGCTTGATTCATTTTATGCTGGAAACTATCCAATTAAAACCAGAAAATTACCCGCTTTTAAGCAGATTTATTTCGGAAGAATCGCTGTTAGTTTCATTGACACAGACTGCTAGAAGGACGTACTCATTATTAAAGAATGGCATGGGATTAAATGCTATTGTTCAGACTCGAAGGCTTAAGAGAAGCACGATAGAGGATCATATCGTTGAAATAGCCCTGAATAATAAGAGTTTTGAAATTACTCCTTTTGTGAGTAAGGAAAAACAGCATTTGATTTTAGAAGCCGTTAAGACAAATTCCACTAAACAATTAAAGCAAATTCGTGAATTAGTTCCAAATGCAGATTATTTCGAAATACGCTTAACATTAGCTAGAGTAGGTGAAGAAAATGAAGCTTGAAAAATTATTACAGCATCATTTTAACTATACTGCATTTAGAACAGGTCAAAAGGAAGTTATTTCTTCTATACTGGAAGGGAATCATACAATCGCTATGCTTCCTACCGGAACAGGAAAATCACTATGTTATCAATTATCTGGTTATGCATTAAATGGACAAGTGATTATCATCTCACCACTCTTATCATTAATGCAGGATCAAGCCGAACAATTAATGATGAATGGGGAGAAAAGGGTCATTGCATTTAATTCCTTTTTATCCGCAGAAGAAAAAAATCGTGCATTATCACAGTTAAATAAATATAAATTTATTTTCCTATCCCCAGAAATGCTGCGTCTTGATCATGTCATAAAGAGGCTATGTAATCTTAATATTGCTTTATTTGTCATTGATGAAGCCCATTGCATTTCGCAATGGGGGTATGATTTCAGACCTGATTATTTAAAGCTTGGCGAAGTTAGAGAAAAACTAGGAAACCCGCTGACATTAGCTTTAACTGCAACGGCAACACGAGAGGTTAAAGATGATATAATTGCGTCACTATCATGGGAAAGTTGGAAGGAATTTATTTATTCTGTTGACCGTCCTAATATTTCACTTACTGTTGAAACGATAAATTCCTTTCAAGAAAAAAAGGACAGGCTTGTTGAACTCGTCCATTCTCTAAGTGGTTCAGGGATTGTCTACTTTTCAAGCAAGAAAATGTCTGAACAAATGGCCGTATACTTAAAGGAAAGCGGAGTTTCTAATGTTGCCGCATACCATGGTGGAATGGAACAGGAGGCAAGAATATTAATTCAACAGCAATTTATTCAAGGACAATTAGATGTAATCTGTGCGACAAGTGCATTTGGAATGGGAATTAATAAAGATAATATCCGTTTTATTATACATTTTCATATGCCACTTCAGCTTGAATCCTATTTGCAGGAAATTGGGAGAGCGGGAAGGGACGGAAGGAAAAGCCTTGCCGTTTTGCTGTTTTCGCCTGGGGATGAACAGCTGCCTTACCAGCTTTCTGAAGGAGAGCTGCCGACAGTAGAGCAGATTAACTGGCTGTTTAATTGGCTAGGAGACAATCAGCATGCATTAAAGCAATTGCCAGCATATGAGGAAGAAATCAGAAGAATTTCTGGGTTAACAGACACTCAATGGCGAATTACTCGTGATTTGCTTGAGGAAGTTAGGGAGGATCAACTAGATCAATTTAGTACTCAAATAAAATCATTTATTAAAGAGCGTATTCAGGTCAAAAGGAAAAAGATTTATGAAATGTTTGTTTGGACGCAATTAACGGAATGTCGCAGAAAAAATATCTTGAAGTATTTTCAAGAAGATAACACAATAGAGATAGAGGATTGCTGCGACCTATGCGGTGTTAATTATTCAAAATTTTATACTTCTATTGAAAAAGAAGAGAAAACCAAGATCGAATCCTCTTTTAATTGGAAAGACTATTTGGGAGAAATACTTTTAAGCAGGCGAATTACATGAAAGAAAAATATACAGGAATCATTAAAGAGCTATCAGATCGAGAACTGCTTTTTCATCTATATTTAACGCAATTTATCCTATTAGCCATTTCATTTATTTTAAGTTTGATATTATTTAATCGTTTTTCTGATGTACTTAATCTTTTTAAGATTGGCGATATGAATATATTATTTATCGGCGGAACAGCTGGATTAGCAGTCGTTCTCTTGGATGTAATTCTTATGAAGCTCCTTCCGCCATCCCTATACGATGATGGGGGCTTAAATGAAAGAGTTTTTCGCAATCGTAGTGTTTTTCATATTGCTTTAATCGCTGCAATCGTTGCTTTTTGCGAGGAATTATTATTCAGAGGTATCATTCAGACTCATGTTGGACTTGTTTTTTCCAGTCTGATTTTTGCAGTTGTCCATTACCGCTATTTATTTAATTGGTTTTTGTTCTTAAATGTTGTTGTACTAAGCTTTTTTATCGGCTATATTTTCTTGATAACAAACAATTTATTCGTGACTATTTTTACACATTTTATTATTGATTTTTTACTCGGACTAATTATAAAATACCGTCATAATACAGGTTCCAAAAGCGGGAACACAGGAAGGGATGTTTCATGAACAAAGAGGGCCCATACAGGGATCAGGCTGAACGCCTTCGGAAAAAGGTTAATAGAAATTGGGATAGTGAGGAACCTATCCAAAAAAAGGAAACTTTACCGCCGAGAAGCAGGCTTCACCGGGAAAAGAGAAAGAAAAATAAATGGAAGGTCAAATACCCTGTTATTCGCCTTCTGGCATTACTGTTTATCTTACTGCCGATTACTATTTATAGTATGTATAACTATTTGCAAAAGAATGATAATGGAGGAGCTGAAAAAGCAAGCACCCAAAACGGATTTGAAACAATAGGATTTGAAGAGCAAGAACAAAAAGAAGAAAAAGGAACGATCATTGAAGAAAGAGAAGAAGATCCGGGAAACACCGATGGTAAAGTCGAAAATGAGGAAAAGGAACCCTCTATTCCTGCCTCTGAAACTCCAATAATAAGTGATTCTGAAGATAAAGGTTCTGCTAAGCCTGCTGAAACCGATGAAAACCAACAAGCGAAGGATAATCAGCAAGCGGAGCAAAAGGAAATTATTTATCATACTGTCAAACCTAATGAAAACATGTTTCGGATCGCATTGAAATACTATAATTCTCAGGACGGCATGGATATTATTAAAAAAGCAAACAACTTAAAAAATAATGAGATTCAAGCTGGTCAAGTATTGAAAATACCTAAACAATAGATTCCCAATCTCCCTATCATATAATGCTGTACAAGCTCATACATTAAGTAGAAAAGAGTGTTGTCAGGGTTTAAGGTTAGCCTTGGTGAACGGAGGGGGATTATGGAATCATCAATAAAACTGCTTGATGATCGAACAGATCAAGCTACTAGGCAGATGCTTCAAAAAGTGGTTGAAAGGAAAAAGAAATTTGACACTTTTAAGCTAAGGCATTTAATTACGATGTGGGCAACAATGTTTTCTTCCTTCATTTATCTTTTTTATATTTATAAAACGGTAATGAAGCCTTTCTCCTATTCATTTTCGGCCATGTTTTCGGTTTTCGTTAACCAATCGGCTAATCTTTATTTCCTTATATTTACATTTGGGTTATATGGCTTAATGAATTTATTGAAGGAGAAAAGAGAGAAGGCTGAGAAGGAGTACCATGCACTCAGATGCGAAATAATTGATAAAAGCAAAGATCTTTGGAAAAAGGAAGACGAGTGGAAAAACAGACATGTCGTTTTTGAAATGATGAAGGCGAATTATGATATTAATTTGTATCATGAAAATAAATAGATTGAAAAAAGAAGCTGCTTTATACATGGCCGCTTCTTTTCTCATATATTAAAATATTCTCTTCTTCCCTTGTTCATCTTTCAGAATTTCAACTGCTTCTCGGAATCTTTGCGAATGAATAATTTCCCTCTCTCTTAAGAACCGGAGACCGTCATTTAGATCTACATCATCACTCATGTTGATAATCCATTGATAAGTTGCTCTCGCTTTTTCTTCTGCGGCAATATCCTCATATAAGTCTGCTATTGGATCTCCTTTAGCTTGAATATAAGTTGCTGTAAAAGGAACCCCACCAGCATTTTCGTAATAGAGAGCATTGTCGTGGTTTGCGTAGTGAGCACCTAGGCCTGCCTCTTTCATTTGCTCTGGTGTTGCATCCTTTGTAAGCTTATATACCATCGTTGCAATCATTTCTAGATGGGCAAACTCCTCTGTACCAATATCTGTAAGGAGACCAATCACTTTATCTGGGATAGTATAACGCTGATTTAAGTACCTTAAAGCAGCTGCAAGCTCACCATCTGCTCCGCCGTATTGTTCAATTAAGAATTTAGCCAGCTTCGGGTTACATGTGCTTACTCGAACTGGATATTGCAGCTTTTTTTCATAAACCCACATAATTTTCCCGCCCTTTCATAAAAATTTTGCAATTAAGACAAATCGGTAGCTTCAGCCCCTGGGCTAAGGCGTTCTTAAACTTGCCATGGCCATGGCGAGTCATCCCAGTTCCATGGTTTGCCTGAATAACTGTGACCGAATTGCATGAGCGGACCAAATTGGCTTTCAAACAGCTTTCTAATCTTTTTTCTTTCGCTAACATAATGATTAAATTGGTTAATCGCATCTTCGTCCCCATTATGAGTATCTAGGTATAAAGTGAGTTCAACTAAGACAAAGTCAACTACCTGAAGCTGTTCTAATAATTGATAATATTCTGCAGGCATCTGTTTCATGTAGAGGCTTCCTCCTTAGCCTTCTCATACGGGCTATAATAGGGATCATAAAAAGCTTTCCAAAGAGTTCCATGTCGTAAAGCTTCCATTGGCGTAAATTGCGGTAAGTTTGGCGGCTGGAAACCCATATAAAGATGTGGGGGTGTCGAAAACGTTTTTACACGAATCGGTTCACAAGGATCAAAAGGACTGACATACGGATGGTAGGTCTTTACAGGTGTAAACATGCAATCCCTCCTTCAATTTGTATCATTCAATCTTATGACTAAATGTCTGCAATCATGTTTGATTATGAAGGTATATTAATGGCTGTTATCGAATATTTAATACATTATCGTAAATAATTCTCTGGGGTGAGTGGAATGTTTGTAAAAAGCGTTATGATTCCTAAATATTCTAGTTATACAATTAATCATGAATCAACAATTAAAGAAACCCTTGACAAATTAGAGGAGCATCAAATCGATGGATTGCCAGTTTTAAATGGTGACAACTATGTCGGAATGATTACCAGATATGGGATCTATGAAAATTACTTTAAATCTAAACAAATAAAGGAAGATTTTTTACAGAATACGAAGGCAGAAGACATCGCTACACATCAGGATCAATATCTTAAGGGGAATGAGATCTTCGAAAAAACCTTGCTAAGTTTAAAGGACTTTCCGCTATTGGCTGTTCTTGATGAGAAGCAAAGGTTTTTAGGGGTCGTAACGCGTTTTGATGTTCTTGCCCAGTTTCAATCTGCATTCGGTATGAACAAACCAGGTGTTAGAATTGCGTTTACCGCTTCTGAAACAGAAGGAAGATTAGCGAGATTATCTGAGATTGCCCGTCAGTTTCATGAACAGATCATTTCGATCGTCACATTTGACGAAACAGATAAACTAGTACGCAGGATTGTAATGAAGGTAGAAAAGAAAGACAATATAAAGAAATTCCTCGAAAAGCTTGAGGATTCAGGATTCAGAATTCTTGATGTTCATGAAGAGTAATAGTTGTCCGATTGAATAATAAATCAAAGCAATAAAGAATAATCCCCCTCATACAATTTTATGGGAGGGATTTTCTTGTTGCGTAAAACAGTTCAGCTTATTGGCGGCTTCCTTTGTGGTTTACTGTTTATTGAGTGGTTTCCAATTAGTGTTCCATCAGGGCTTACGGAAATTTTGGCTGCTTGCATTTTGAAGCCAGTTCCATTTTTTGCTTCTGCAGTTGTCTTCATTATTGGCTTTCTGACAAATGCTGAGTTGATTGGTGAAGAGGTCATCCAAACAGTTCAGTTATTTATGAAACGCAAGACAACGCTATTTAATTTATTGTTTTCTTTGTTTTTTCTGGCAGGCTTTATCACCTTATTCTTATTAGGATTTTGGCAAACAGTTGTATTTTTCTGTTTTTCTATTCTTTATGGTATTATTTCTATAGATTTCAGGGAACTTAAACTAGCAAAAGTATAGATAACAGATTGCGGGGCAGGAGCATTATGATTTTTACAATAGTTATCATTTTAGTATTAATAGGAATAGGGTTTATTGCATTTATGTATAGGGAAGCGAATGCAGATCGAGTCATATTAAATGATCTGTCCTTCAAAGAATTTCCAGCAAGCTTTGGTGAAGTCAAGATTTTTTTCATTTCTGACATACATAAGAGAGTCATCTCAGATAAAATTATTGAGGAAGTTCGTTTATTGAAACCAAATATCATTATTATTGGCGGCGACTTAGTTGAAAAAGGAGTTCCGCTTCAAAGAGTAAAAGAAAATTTAGCTAAACTAAAAACATTAGGCCCTGTTTATTTTGTATGGGGCAATAATGATTACGAAGTAAATTTTCGTGAGCTAGATACTATATTTTTGGATTTTGGCGTTAAGGTTCTTGATAATACTGCAGTATCCTTTGAATCAGAAACAGGTGATAAATTCATATTGTTAGGTGTTGACGATATGAGTAAAAAACGCGATAGACTTGATCTCGCTTTACTTGATGCGGGTCAAACAGGCTTTAGAGTTTTAGTAAGCCATAGTCCTCAAATTATGAGCAAAATAAAAAAAGAACATCAAATATCCTTAGTGTTAAGCGGTCATACACATGGAGGGCAAATACATATTTTGGGCTACAGTCCTTATGAAAAAGGGGGTATAAAAAAACGAAAGGAAACGACATTATTAATAAGTAATGGTTATGGAACAACCGCTTTGCCATTAAGATTAGGAGCAAAAGCAGAAACACATTTAATCACGTTAAATAATGGGAATTAGGGGAGGCCTATGCTTGTCTTCTTTACAGTAATGAGGTAAAGGCAAATTAAAGCGCATAAGGTAAATAACTTAGACGACTCACCATCCTTTGTTTCTGTCATACACTAAATAAAAGAGTTAGTTCACGGCAGGGGGCAGTTACATGCGCTTAGAACGTTTAAATTATAACAAAATCAAAATTTTTCTAACTCAAGATGATTTATCGGAAAGAGGGCTAACGAAAGAAGATATTTGGAAGGATTCGATGAAATGGCATCAGCTTTTCCATGATATGCTTGAAGAGGCAAGTGAAGAATTTGGGGTAGAAATTCAAGGCTCTGTTGCAGTAGAGATATTCTCCATGCAGGCACAAGGGATGATTATGATCGTAACGATGGAGGATCAGAATGATGAGGAACTGCTTCAAGATGGCTTTATAGAAATGCAGGTTATCATGGATGGCAGCGAGGAATTATTCTTTGAATTGGAAGACTTCGAAAATGTCATTCAGCTGGCAAGGCGTCTTCATATATTAAACATAACAAACACAAGCTTGTATGCTTATAATAATCATTATTATATTCATCTGAAAAACCAAAATCCGGACGATAAAAATAAACTTATAGCTATTATAGCGGAGTATGGGAATCCAGCTATTATAAGTATTCATGTGGTAGAAGAATATGGAACGGAAATAATGAAAGATCAGGCTGTGGAGAAACTTATGCATTTCTTTCGTAATTAATAGAGGAGGGAGGATCGTTTTCTCCCTTTCCAAACTAATCTGCCGTTTATTTAAAAAATGATTTTTTCCTTAATAAAACAATAGTAAAAACGGTTACATAAAATTATCAAAAAATGCGGAAAAATATTTCTACTATCTTGCATATATTAATCAAAGGTGTATACTATTGCATGGAAGCGAACAACAAATGATAGTGATTTCTAGGAGGTTTACTAATGGTAGCCAATCATGGTACTGATACTAAAAAAGAAGACAAGCTTGACGTATTAAAGTCAACGCAAACGGTTATTCATAAGGCTTTGGAAAAGCTAGGTTATTCTGATGAGGTGTTTGAATTATTAAAAGAGCCTCTTCGAATGATGACAGTTAAAATCCCAGTCCGGATGGATGATGGAACAGTTAAAGTCTTTACCGGCTACCGGGCACAGCATAATGATGCGGTTGGGCCTACAAAAGGTGGAATTCGTTTCCATCCTGGTGTTACTGAAAAGGAAGTTAAAGCTCTATCGATTTGGATGAGTTTAAAATGTGGTATTGTTGATTTGCCATATGGCGGTGGTAAGGGCGGTATTATCTGCGACCCGCGTAATATGTCATTCCGTGAATTAGAAGCTTTGAGCCGTGGATATGTACGTGCCATAAGCCAAATCGTTGGACCTACAAAAGACATTCCAGCGCCAGATGTATTTACAAATTCACAAATTATGGCATGGATGATGGACGAGTACAGCAGAATGGATGAATTTAATTCACCAGGCTTTATTACTGGAAAGCCATTAGTACTAGGTGGATCTCACGGCCGTGAGACAGCAACAGCTAAAGGGGTAACAATTTGTATTAGAGAAGCTGCTAAGAAGCGCGGCATTGAATTAGAAGGTGCTCGTGTTGTAGTTCAAGGCTTTGGTAACGCAGGAAGCTTCTTATCTAAGTTCCTTCATGACGCTGGTGCAAAAGTGATTGGTATTTCTGATGCTTACGGTGCATTACATGATCCTAATGGACTTGATATTGATTATTTATTAGACCGCCGCGATAGCTTCGGAACAGTAACTAATTTATTTAATGATACAATTACAAATAAAGAGCTTTTAGAATTAGACTGTGATATTTTAGTTCCAGCTGCAATTGAAAACCAAATTACGGATGAAAACGCACATAACATTAAAGCGAAAATTGTAGTAGAAGCAGCAAATGGGCCAACTACATTAGAGGCTACGCAAATTTTAACTGAGCGTGGAATTCTTCTCGTTCCAGATGTATTAGCGTCTGCAGGCGGTGTTACAGTTTCTTACTTCGAGTGGGTGCAAAATAACCAAGGCTACTACTGGTCAGAAGAAGAAATTGCAGAAAAGCTTGAAAAGATTTTAGTACAATCCTTTAATAATATTTATGAAACTTCACAATCCCGCCGTGTAGATATGCGTCTTGCTGCTTATATGGTTGGCGTGCGCAAAATGGCTGAGGCATCAAGATTCCGCGGCTGGGTATAAGTTCATTATTTGAATCTTAATGAAAAATCTCCTATCATATTTGATGGGAGATTTTTATTTATTGAAGGGAGAACTAAAAATGAAATGTGAAGAAGCAATTATTGTAGGGGGAGGTCCGTGTGGGTTAGCAGCTGCGATTTCTCTTCAGGAAATAGGAATGAATCCGCTTGTGATTGAAAAAGGAAATATCGTTAATGCCATTTACCATTATCCAACACATCAAACTTTTTTTAGTACTAGTGAAAAGCTGGAAATTGGCGGAGTGCCTTTTATTACAGTTGACTATAAACCAAGAAGAAACGAAGCGTTGTCCTATTATCGAGAAGTTGTTAAACGAAAAAAAATCCAAATAAATGCTTACGAAAAGGTTTTGTCGGTTACGAAACAAGAAAGCGGATTTTTAGTAATGACAGATAAGGATGAATACAGGTCGAAGAATGTAATAATTGCAACAGGCTATTATGATCATCCGAATTACATGAATGTTCCAGGTGAAGGATTGACTAAGGTATTTCATTATTTTAAAGAAGCCCATCCGTATTTTGATAAAGATGTCATAGTAGTAGGCGGAAAAAATTCTAGTGTGGATGCTGCATTAGAATTAGTGAAAGCTGGTGCGAGAGTTACAGTTATTTATAGGGGAAGCGAATATTCACCAAGTGTAAAGCCATGGATCTTGCCTGAGTTTGATTCCCTAATCCGTAATGGGGTGATCAAAATGGAATTCAATGCGCATGTGAAGGAGATTTTAAACGATAAAGTGATTTATACAGTAAAAGAAGAATGTTTTGAGATAAAAAATGATTTTGTATTTGCCATGACAGGCTACCATCCAGACCATCACTTTCTGCAAGCGATGGGCGTCCATATCGATTCCGAGACAGGAAGGCCGATATTTAATATTGAGACAATGGAAACAAATGTCGAAGGGATTTATATTGCTGGTGTCATTGCTGCTGGCAATAATGCGAATGAAATTTTTATTGAAAATGGCCGGTTTCATGGTGATTTAATTGCAAAGGCAATCGTCAATAAAGAATATAAGAAGTAAAAAAGAAATCGGCATTTTTCGCCGATTTCTTTTACATTCACCATTAAACCATGAACATCTCTTCAATTTCTTTACTGCTATTGGTGGTGGCTAAACCAACGAGCAGTTTGATTCGTGCTTTCTGACCATTTAAGCCATTGGAAAAAATGACTCCTAAATCTTTAAGTTTTTTTCCTCCGCCTTCATAACTATAAACGTCTTGGGCTATTCCATTAAAGCATCTGGATACGATGACAACAGGTATGTTTTTTTCTATAAGGGCCTTAATCCCTTCTACTGTTGCAGGCGGCAAATTACCTTGACCTAATGCCTCAATAACTACTCCCTGATAGTTTAAGTCACGGATGGCAAACAGAAGTGTTGAATCCATCCCAGCATGTGCTTTTATTAAGGCAACGCGTGTCGATACATGATCAATGTCATAAAATTCATTGTTCGTTGGCAGATGGTGGAAAAACACGCCTCTTTTTGTCACAATTCCAATCGGTCCATATTGAGGACTTTGGAAGGTGGAAACATTACTTGTATGAGTCTTCGTAACATTCTCTGCTGTATGAATCTCATCGTTCAATACGACAAGAACCCCTTTATATTTTGCCTCTTCACATGAAGCAACTTTAATAGAAGTAATTAAATTGTAGAGGCCGTCTGCACCAATTTCATTGCTTGACCTCATAGCACCTGTTACGACAATGGGCAGAGAAGTCTGAACTGTTAAGTGCAGGAAATACGCTGTTTCCTCTAGTGTATCTGTTCCATGTGTAATTACGACTCCAGAGATTTCTTTTTTCTCTAAATAGCGATTAATTAGATCCTTCAGCATAAGCATTTCCACAGGAGTAATATGCGGGGAAGGAAGATGAAATGGCTCCTCGATAATAATGTCTGCTAGTGTAAGCAGTTCTTTCGTTTTTTCCGTAATCGGATTGCTTTCAGACGGCTTAACAGCTCCAGTAGATGCATCTTCACTCATTGAAATCGTTCCGCCTGTATGTATAACAAGAATTTTTTCCTTTTGCATACTGAATACCTCCAACTTTACAAAAATATAAAACTAATTTAGTGTAAAAAGTGTATAATTGAATGAAAGTTTACTATTTTAGAGATTTAACATATTTCTTATTCCAAAATTTGATAATCCATTTTCTTTCTTCCTTCATCATGTTACGATAAAAGTAATGGATAATGGTACAAAAATTCATTGCTAATGATGAAATTTAGCTGCATATTGGGGAAATGACCTCATTAATTTATAGAAAAGAGGACAGTACATGCTTGGTATTTTATCTGCGGGTATTGCCCCTGGATTAGCGCTATTAAGCTATTTTTATTTGAAAGATCAATATGGCTCTGAGCCGGTTTTTACAGTTTTTAGGACCTTTTTATTTGGTGCAATTCTTGTTTTCCCCATTGCGTTTATTCAATATGTTCTGGAAACAGAGTACAATATACAATCAAGCTTTATAAATGCATTTCTTTCTTCAGGGATGCTGGAAGAATTTTTTAAATGGTTTATCCTGTTTTATGCAGTCTATCAGCATGTTGATTTTGATGAACCATATGATGGTATTGTATATGGTGCATCTGTATCATTAGGGTTTGCTTCGTTGGAAAACATCTTGTATCTTATTTCCCATGGCTTAGAGCATGCGATTGGCCGAGCGCTTCTGCCTGTTTCCAGTCATGCTTTATTTGGTGTTATTATGGGCTATTATATAGGAAAAGGGAAATTTTCAGCAACCTCTAAGGCGAAATGGCTTATGCTTTCCTTCCTATTTCCTGTTATTCTTCACGGTACGTATGACTTCATCCTGATTACCCAAGAAAATTGGCTGATCATTATGTTCCCATTCATGATATTTCTTTGGTGGTTTGGATTAAGAAAGGTTAAGAAGGCCCGCGAATTAAGCGCGAAACATATAGAGAACCAGCTAAACTACTAAAAGCAACTCTTCATTCATAAATGAGGAGTTTTTTTTATTCGTCAAAAAATAACAAGGGATTTGCATAAAAAACCAGCTACTACAAAATATAGAGATAATGTCATCAAGATTTACTTTGGAGGTACGATTCATGAAAAAGAACTTTTTGTTTACTAAAGTAATTCTTATTGTCTCTATTTGTATGATTTTAGTCCCTATGAGTGGAAACGAGCAGAGGGCAACAGCTTTTACCAATCAAGTCATTCAGCAAGGAGCTGTTGGAGATGATGTAATTGAATTACAGTCAAGACTGCAATACTTAGGATTTTACAACGGAAAGATCGATGGGGTATTTGGATGGGGAACGTATTGGGCTTTAAGAAATTTTCAATATGAATTTGGACTCGAAATTGATGGGATGGCAGGAGCTGATACGAAAAACAAGCTCGTCAAGGCATCTAAATATAATCAGCAATTTGTAAAGGAGCAAATTGCCAAAGGCAATAAATTTACTCATTACGGGGGAGTAAATCTCGAATCGCAAAAAAAACCAGCAAAAAGTACGCCTGCTCCTGCAAAGAATCAAACAGCCCAAAAACCAACAGCAGCTAATATGCCTAACGGTTTTTCGCAAAATGATATTCAATTAATGGCTAATGCTGTTTATGGTGAAGCAAGAGGAGAGCCATATACAGGGCAAGTGGCAGTAGCGGCTGTTATTTTGAACCGTGTAAACAGTGCATCATTCCCGAATACCGTATCAGGCGTAATTTTTGAACCAGGAGCATTTACTGCTGTGGCAGATGGCCAGATTTGGCTTACTCCTAATGAGAGAGCAAAAGAAGCTGTTATTGATGCCATTAATGGCTGGGACCCTACAGGACAGGCACTTTATTATTTTAATCCTGATACTGCAACTAGTGCATGGATTTGGACACGTCCGCAAATTAAGCGGATTGGGAAACATATTTTTTGCAAATAAAGAGGTGAGGAATATTGATTAGAGGAATATTAATTGGCGTACTTACATTAGGTGTGGCTGGAACTGCATTTTGGGGCTATCAAGAGCATCGTGAAAAAAATGCAATCTTAATGAACGCGGAAAATAATTATCAGAATGCCTTCCACAGCTTAACGTATAATGTAGATTTACTGCATGATAAGATCGGAACAACATTGGCAATGAATTCCCGTAAATCCTTATCTCCAGCTTTGGCTGATGTTTGGAGACTTACATCAGAGGCACATACAAATGTCGGTCAGCTGCCGCTAACGTTATTGCCATTTAATAAAACAGAGGAGTTTCTTGCAAATATTGGTGATTTTAGTTACAGGACGGCTGTTAGGGATTTAGATAAGGAACCATTAACTGATAAAGAATATGAGAACCTAAAAAAATTATATTCCAACTCTGCTGAGATCCAGAAAGAATTACGGAAAGTGCAGCACTTAGTTCTCAAAAATAATCTTCGCTGGATGGATGTAGAAATGGCAATTGCTACAGGCAAAGAAAATGCTGATAATACCATTATTGACGGATTCAAAACGGTAGAAAAAACAGTCGAGGGCTACGGAGAAACGGATCTTGGCCCAACAAAAGTCAGTTTAGAGAAGGAAGCTAACAATTTTAAAAACATAAAAGGCAAGGTGATTTCACAGCAAGATGCAATCAATATTGCTAAAAAATATTCAGGTTTTAATAATGATGTTGCCGTTCAAGTGACAGAGAATGGAAAAGGCTCTGATTATGGATTTTATAGTGTTTCTATTTTGAATCAGAAAGCAAAACAAGAAGCCAACATGGATATTACTAAAAAAGGCGGATATCCAATCTGGTTTATTCTCTCAAGAGATATAAATAAACAAACAATAAGCTTGAATGAGGCAAGCAATCAAGCACTTAAATTTCTGAATGATAATGGATTTAATGGTTTGGAACTTTTTGAAAGTGCACAGTACAATCATACAGGAGTATTTAACTTCGTTTCAAAGCAGGATGATATTAGAATTTATCCAGACTCCATTAAAGTAAAGGTTGCATTAGATAATGGGAATATCGTTGGGTTTTCAGCAGGGAACTATTTGAAAAGCAACCACAATAGAATCATTCAGAAACCGGCCATTTCTCTTGAAAATGCTCGTTCTGATATAAATCCTCAAGTTAAAGTTATGGAAAACAGGCTTGCAGTTATTGAAAATGATTTAGGGAAAGAGGTTCTCTGTTATGAGTTCCTTGGCACACTTGGTAACGATACGTACCGGATCTTTATTAATGCAGAAAATGGGCATGAAGAACTTGTTGAAAAACTAAAAAATGCAGAACCGATTTATGAAGATGTTCTTTAAGGAAAGGTCTTAAGCCTTTCCTTTTCTTTTTGCATATAAATGTCGATGTACAAACACTAGTATACATGTCATAATAAAATGACAAGATTATCCTATTGAAAGAAAATGGACAGAGAAAGTGTGGTCAGCATGATAAAAATTGGTGATGTACTTTTTTTAGAACCGAGGTATTCGAAAAGTGTTGAGAAATACAAATGCAAAATTTTAGAAAAAGGGGACAATTCGGTATATATCGATTATCCGATAAATATGAATACGAATAGAACCGTTTTTCTTATAGATGGTACACAATTAAAAGGATCGTTTATCTCAGGGGATGGGTCTGTTTATCTATTTGAATGTGAGGTACTTAGAAAAGTCAAAGGCAATATTCCAATGATTATATTATCCTATCCGGGTATTGAACAACTTGTTAAGATACAGCGCCGGCAATTTGTTCGTATTGAAACAGGGGTGGATGCCGCTATTCATCCGATCGAAGGGGAATTTGCTCCATTTGTAACGGTTACAGATGACATTAGTGCTGGGGGGGCTGCCATCATTAATGACAGAAAGAGACCTATATCACAAAATATGATGGTCCATAGTTGGTTTGTTCTTCCGATGCAAAATGGGGAAACCCATTATTTAAAACTAAAAAGTAAAATTGTCAGGATCGTTGCAGTCAATGAGTGGAAATCGCTAATCTCTCTTCAATTTATTGATATTTCACCGACTGATAGACAGGTATTGCTTCGCTTCTGTTTTGACCGCCAGCTTGCCTATAAGAAAAAAGGGATAGAAATATAATAGATAGGAATAAAAAGTAAAAATTACTCGCATACTTTAAATATATTAACCATGCGGGGAGATCGTTATGAAATCGATTGAAAGAATACTAATAAAAGTTGTCATTATACAGTTCTTATTCCTCTTCATAACCCAATTGTTTTTTCATAAATTTAATATTTTTCCTGAACTCAAACAGCTTACTCAATATGAGGGTGTCACGGATAATAACTTTACGGAATTCCTTGAAACATTCAGGGGGCAATGATAGCAGGTGCTTGCCTGCTATTTTTGTTTTTAATAAATGCTTTTCAAAGTAGAGAGGTAATCATAGTTTTATTCGTTTATTTATGCCATCATATGATAAAATAAAATGGACGAGAAATTGTTTTTGGGAGGCACTATGAATAAAAAAATCTCTATTGCAATTGATGGACCTGCTGCTGCAGGAAAAAGCACTGTTGCAAAAATTACAGCTGAAAAACTATCATATATTTATATCGACACAGGGGCTATGTATAGAGCTTTAACATATAAAGCCATAAATATGAAAATGGACTTAGAGGATGAACTAGGCTTGTTGAATATTTTAAATGAGACAACCATTGAATTATTGCCAGGTGAAGATGGTCAATTCATATATTTAGACGGAAAAAATGTTACAAATGAAATTAGGACTGCTGAAGTAACGAATTCCGTTTCGATTGTTGCAAAACATAAACTCGTTAGAGAAGAAATGGTCGCCAGACAAAAAAGCTTTGCTGAAAACGGCGGCGTTGTTATGGATGGCAGAGATATTGGGACACATGTTCTGCCCAAAGCAGAGGTTAAGATTTTCCTATTGGCATCTGTTGATGAACGAGCGATTCGCAGACATACTGAAAATATCCAAAAGGGCTACCCATCCGATTTAGAGAAATTAAAAGAAGAAATCTCTACAAGAGATAAATTAGATTCAGAACGGGCAGTTGCACCATTGAAAAAGGCGTCAGATGCAATCGAAATTGACACAACCTCATTATCAATCGATCAGGTTGTTGAAAGAATCATGGTGCTTGCTTATGAAAGGATCGGATGACAGTGAATTTATACTCTTTTGCAAAATCAGTCGTTTATGGAATATTAAAGCCAATATACCGCTTTGAAGTAATTGGAACAGAGCATTTCCCTAAAGAAGGCGGTGTTCTGCTCTGTTCTAATCATATTCATAATTTTGATCCGCCTGTAGTCGGTATCAATGCACCAAGGGCAGTACACTTTATGGCTAAGGAAGAATTGTTTCGAGTGCCTATTTTAGGGAAGCTTCTTCCTGATTTAAATGCCTTTCCAGTTAAGAGGGGGATGAGTGATAGGGAAGCTCTAAGAAAAGGACTTGCTATTTTGAAAGAAGGAAAAGTTTTGGGCTTATTTCCTGAAGGGACAAGAAGTAAAACCGGTGAGTTGGGTCAAGGGCTTGCAGGAGCCGGTTTTTTTGCTCTTCGTACCGATGCTGCAATTGTACCATGTGCTATTATAGGTCCATATAAGTCTTTTAAAAGATTGAAAGTCGTTTATGGAAAGCCGATAGACATGGCTCCTTTACGTGAAAAGAAAGCTTCCGCGGAGGAGACGACTGAATTAATTATGAGTGAAATTCGCAAACTGATAAATGAGAATAGCTAACCTTCTTACTTGACAAAAGAAGTGGTTTATAAGAAGTTAGTTAAAAGGCGAATTTTATCATTAGATATTGCGAAGGCGCTTCCGCCTTTCAAATAAGGAGGAATACATATGTCAGAAGAGATGAATCAAGTTGAAGTGAGAAATTTCGAAATTGGCGATAAGGTTTCCGGCCAGGTTACAAAGGTTGAAGAGAAGCAAGTAATTGTAAACATCAATGATAGCAAGCTTGATGGAATTATCCCTATTAGTGAATTATCAAGTCTTCATGTAGAGAAAGCAAGTGATGCTGTTTCAGAAGGAGATCAGCTGGAGCTTGAAGTTTTAAAGGTAGAAGAGGATGCATTAATTCTATCAAAACGAAAAGTAGATGCTGAAAAGTCATGGGCTGATCTTGAAGAGAAATTTAATAACGGTGTAATTTTCGAAGCTGAAATTAAGGATGTTGTTAAAGGCGGTTTAGTCGTTGACCTTGGTGTCAGAGGATTTATCCCTGCTTCATTAGTTGAAGATTTCTTTGTTGAGGATTTTTCAGACTACAAAGGAAAAACAATGACCTTTAAAATCGTTGAGCTTGAAAAGGATAAAAATCGTTTAATTCTCTCTCATCGGGCTGTTGTCGAGGAAGAAAAGGGTAAGCAAAAAAATCAAATCCTTGATTCTTTAGAGGCAGGACAGGAATTAGAAGGAACTGTTCAAAGAATTACTGATTTTGGCGCTTTTGTTGATATTGGCGGCATAGATGGACTTGTTCATATATCCCAGCTTTCTCACGAGCATGTGAGCACCCCTTCAGAAGTAGTAGAAGAAGGTCAAAAAGTCCAAGTAAAGGTTCTAAGTGTTGATCGGGCAAGTGGACGAATTTCTTTATCAATTAAAGAAACTCAGCCAGGACCATGGTCAAATATATCTGAAAAAGCTCCAAAGGGTAGTGTGCTTGACGGAGTAGTAAAAAGACTTGTTTCATATGGTGCGTTTGTAGAGCTTTTCCCTGGTGTAGAAGGACTTGTTCATATTTCTCAAATTTCACATAAACATATTGCAACTCCGCATGAAGTGTTAAAAGAAGGTCAAGAAATCAAAGTTAAAGTTTTAGACGCAAATGAACAAGAACAGCGTTTATCTCTAAGCATTAAAGAGCTACAGGAAAAAGAACCAGATTATGTTACTGATTATGAACTCCCAGAGGAATCAAAAGGATTTCAGCTCGGCGAAATGATTGGGGATCAATTAAAGAATTTAAAATGATAATGGTGATAAATGGTGTCTAGATCAAAACGTAAATGGGATCATATTCAATTAGCTTTGACTACAGGGCAGAAAAGGCTATCAGGTTTTGATGATATTACCTTTATTCACCAAAGTATGCCTCATACTTCATTAGATCAGGCAACTTTAAATGTAAAAATTGGCGAACTTTCTTTAAGTTCGCCAATTTTTATAAATGGGATGACAGGCGGTGGAGGTGAGCAGACTTTACGAATTAATCGTGAATTGGCAATGGCTGCAAAAGCAATGGGAATGGCAATTGCTGTCGGTTCGCAAATGTCTGCTCTTAAGAATCCTTCAGAAAGAAAATCTTATGAAGTCGTTCGAAAGGAATATCCAGACGGCATTATTTTTGGAAACCTCGGCAGTGAAGCAACAGTGGACCAAGCAAAAGCCGCCATTGACATGATTAATGCTGATGCATTGCAAATTCATTTAAATGTAGTTCAGGAACTAACAATGCCTGAAGGAGACCGAGACTTTCGAACAGCCCTTCACCGTATAGAAGCGATTGTAAAGGCCGCTAATGTACCGATCATCGTTAAAGAAGTAGGCTTTGGAATGAGTAGAGAAACGGTATTAATGCTGCGTTCTATCGGTGTTTCGGCTGTCGATGTTGGAGGGTTTGGCGGCACTAATTTTGCTAGAATAGAAAATGAACGGCGAAATAGAGAACTATCCATTTTTAATGAATGGGGTATTCCCACTGCAGTATCAATTATTGAAGCGAAAGAAAACTCAAAAGATGTATCTATTATAGGTTCTGGGGGAGTTCAGACAAGTCTTGATATTGCAAAAGCAATAGCCCTTGGAGCCGAGGCTGTTGGAATGGCTGGCTTTGTTCTTAGTATTTTAATGAATAAAGGCATAGAAGCATTAATAGAAGAGCTTCAAATCATACAGGATGAGATTAAGATGATCATTACTGCATTAGGTGCAAGTAATGTATCAGAGTTGCAGCAAGCTCCATTAATCATTTCAGGAAAAACCCATCATTGGTTAAATGAAAGAAGCATCGATACAAAAAAATACAGTCAGAGAATAATCTCTAAATAACAAAAAAGCTCTTGCTATGTAAATCAGCAAGAGCTTTTTCTACGTCTAGCTACAGCGCCTACCCCCGCCGTACAGGACGTACTAGTGTCGACAATGCGACAGGACAAGGAAGACTTCGGAAGCGTAATCATCGCACGACCAAAAGAGAAGCTTTTGGGAGGACGTCGCGTTTTTGTCGACCTCGAGGTCACAAGCTTGTCTAGTTTCGGCTCCTAGGGACTCGAGACATAAGCCAATCCCTTCCAGAAGGCAAAATACGCCTTCCTGCAGGGCTCGTCTTATTCTTGTCGTCCCTGATCAGTCGCCTACACTTTTCGATCAATCCTTCCAGAAAGGTACAGATCAACCTTTCCGAGAGGCTCGTCTTGTGCTTGTCGGGAGTGAGCACAAGGAAAGCTCCTTTAGATTATTCATCGCAGGAACAATCCGTAATTTGATTGTTCCGAAGTCACTTACGCATTTGTTTTTTAAAGTTTATTATTATTTAAGTCCCTAGCTTCCTCTGGGCTTTGCATTTTTGTAGCTCCATCATAGTGGAGTGCTTGGTCCCTGTCCGATTCAACTCTTTTGCTCTTTTTCAGTTTCTTTTCTTGTCGGTCTCTTCCCATTATTGACACCTCCCTCTCTTTAACATGGACTAGCAAAAGTATTTTATTCAGCGAAACAGAGATGATAAAGTGAAACTTCAATCAGTGGGGTTTTCGACGCACAGGACGTGCTAATGCCAGTGTTGCCACAGGCCGTGGAGATCATAGTCAGACTTCATCCCCCACTGATTGTTAGTTGCGGCCCACAGGAAGTGGGTCACACAGACGTTGCCACAGGACGTGGCGCTGTTAGTCTGTGTTCCTATAATCGGGCCTTTACGGGCTGTTGATCCCCTACTTAGAAATTTTTGTTTTACTTAACTTCTCGAAGTGGGGATCTTACAGCCCGTTAATCTGCGATAAAAATGATTAAAGTACAACTGAAAGTGCCATAATGGGAAGGATGGGAGGTGTGGAAATGGAAGGATTGGCCTTTTATTGGCTGGCATGGATATTTTGGGTAATCGCAACCTTTTTTTTGAAAAAGGATAGCTTTATTAGGATTTGTTTATCTTTATGGTTATTAGTACTCATTATTATTTCTCCATATTCTTTTTTTCTATTCAAATATGAGATATCATACGTAAGTATTCTTTTTGCTGGCACCTTATTAGGATTAATCAGCAAATTCAAAAGATTAACAGCTGCCTATGTATTATTCAGCTCATTCATTGTTATGATAGCGTATGTTTGTTTTCATTTATTCGCACTATTTGATCCTGTATGGTTAATTTTCCCGCGAAAATGGATGCTGGCCTTGCTTATGATAGCATTAGCAATCATTTTGCATACAAATAAAGTGTATCGGTTAATCATCATTCTATTTGGTTCGATACAGGGTGAATTTCTTTATGCATACATCCTTAATAAATATTCATTTCCACATTTAATTGGTTCATATGCTTATTTGGATGGTATTACACTTGCAGCTGCTCTACTTGGTGCTTGGTCTGGGTTTGAATATTTGACTTCCTTCTATGAAAAACATATTAACCATTTAGAAAAGGAAAAAGGAAAGCAAAAATTATCGTAAATGAATTTAGAAACATTTATATAAGCAATTTATTGTACTAATAATCCGCATAATGGCGAAACAGCAAGTTATTCCAAGTTTTAATTGCTAGTAAGGTACTGCTTTGATAAACTTATAAAGTTAGGCCCTTCTCTGTACTAATAAGAAGGGTTTATTTACCTTCATTCAGCAGATGTTTCCACTAGTATAAGTGGGGATGTATGCGAACAAATTGTCAAATCCAGTAAGGGTTTAAACTCCGGCTGTATAAAGTTAAGCCTCCGGCAGATGCCTCAGATTTTTAGAGGATACCTGAGCCAGCTTGATAAAATCTGGGCGCAATTTCGCCGAGGAGAAATTGATTAGGAAAAGAAAGGGTGATGTTCATGGCAAAGCCAGTGATTGCGATTGTCGGACGTCCAAACGTTGGAAAATCCACGATATTTAACAGAATTGTTGGAGAGCGTATATCTATTGTCGAAGATATTCCCGGAGTTACTAGGGATCGTATATACAGTTCAGCAGAATGGTTAAACCATGATTTTAATATAATTGACACAGGCGGTATTGATATTGGAGATGAGCCTTTTCTTGAGCAAATTCGCCAGCAGGCTGAAATTGCAATTGATGAGGCTGACGTCATAATCTTCTTAGCGAACGGCAGAGAAGGGGTTACGGCTGCGGATGAAGAAGTGGCAAAAATCCTTTACAGGGCAAAAAAGCCGGTCGTACTTGGCGTCAATAAAATTGATAATCCTGAAATGCGAGAGCATATTTATGATTTCTATGCTTTAGGATTTGGAGAACCTTTTCCTATCTCGGGTGCACATGGATTAGGATTAGGAGATTTACTTGATGAGGCTGCTAGACATTTTCCAAAGCATGGTCAGAAAGATTATGATGAGGATGTAATTAAATTTTCATTAATTGGCCGTCCTAATGTAGGGAAATCCTCACTTGTAAATGCTATTTTAGGCGAAGATCGAGTCATTGTCAGTAATATTGCCGGTACTACGAGAGATGCAATCGATTCTCAGCTAACTTATAATGGAGACAAGTATGTCATTATTGATACTGCTGGAATGCGCAAAAAGGGTAAGGTATATGAAACAACTGAAAAATATAGTGTTTTGCGTGCTTTAAGAGCAATTGAACGTTCAGATGTAGTCCTTGTTGTTTTAGATGGAGAAGAAGGAATTATCGAGCAGGACAAACGGATTGCAGGGTATGCTCATGAAGCTGGACGAGCTGTGGTCATTGTCGTGAATAAGTGGGATGCTGTAGAAAAAGATGAGAAAACGATGAAGGAATTTGAACAAAAGATTCGTGAGCATTTCTTGTTTCTTGATTACGCTCCGATTGTATTCCTTTCCGCAAAAACAAAAAAACGGATTCATACCCTTATTCCAATGATCAATACCGCAAGTGACAATCATTCATTGCGCGTTGAAACGAGTGTTCTGAATGATGTCATTATGGATGCGATTGCTATGAATCCAACACCGACCGATAAAGGAAGACGCTTGAGAATTTATTATACGACTCAAGTTGCGGTGAAGCCGCCAACCTTTGTTGTTTTTGTAAATGAGCCTGAATTAATGCATTTTTCATATGAGCGGTTCTTAGAAAATAGAATTCGGGATGCCTTTGGCTTTGAAGGGACACCAATCAAGATATTTGCAAGAGAGAGAAAATAATAAAGAAGCAGCTTGATCAGGGGCTTTTGACTTCCAACGTACAGGACTTACTAGTGCCGATGCTGCCACAGGACGTGGCGTACTTCGTCAGCGAGCCCCAAGGCGCTGAGCTAAACAAATAATTTTATAAGGCAGTGATTAAATGGAGCAAAGGTTTGAACGAGTAGCTGTTGTTGGAGCGGGAAGCTGGGGAACAGCTTTGGCTATGGTTCTGGCAGATAATGGCCATGAAGTTCGTCTTTGGGGTCATAAACTCCAGCAAATAAATGAAATTAATCAATACCATACGAATAAAAAATATTTACCAGAGGTAATCCTACCTGAAGGAATTACTGGATATTTTGATCTAGAGGAAGCTTTATCGGGAGTTCATACAATTATTCTAGCTGTTCCGTCAAAAGCGATTCGTGAAACAGTCGGCAAAATTAACTTCATTTGCAAAGAGCCTTTAACCGTTGTTCATGTGAGCAAGGGAATTGAGCCAGACACTTTACTTCGTATTTCTGAAATGATTGAACAGGAAATATCCCCTGAAAATTTGGACAGTATCGTCGTTCTATCAGGTCCAAGTCATGCAGAAGAGGTTGTTTTAAGGCATCCGACAACTGTGACTGTTTCATCTAAGAACATGGATGCGGCTGAAAGAATTCAAGATTTATTTATTAATCAGAATTTCCGTGTTTATACAAATCCTGATATTATCGGAGTTGAAATTGGCGGGGCATTAAAAAATATTATTGCACTAGCAGCGGGTATTACAGATGGGTTGGGCTATGGTGATAATGCAAAGGCTGCGCTAATGACTAGAGGTTTAGCAGAAATTGCCCGTTTAGGGATGAATATGGGTGCTAGTCCCCTTACATTTTCTGGTTTAACGGGAATTGGAGATTTAATTGCAACTTGTACAAGTGTTCACTCCCGAAATTGGAGGGCAGGGAATTTGCTTGGTAAGGGCCATAATTTACAAGAAGTTCTTGATAATATGGGAATGGTAGTTGAAGGTGTAAGAACAACAAAAGCTGCCAAGCAACTAGCAGAAAAATATGAAGTGAATATGCCCATTACCGATATTCTTTATGACGTTCTTTTTAATGGTGTGAATGCAAAGGAGGGAGTAGATCTTTTGATGGCACGTGGAAAAAAGAACGAAATGGAGGATTTAACGAACGTTCTTGAATCTGACTTTGACAAATAAAACGGCTCAATCCTAATATTTTTTAAATATAGGCATTCGAGGATGCGAGCCGGCTACTTTTTGCATACAATGCAACGAAGCAAACTGGTGAAATGAACAGGGTGTATGGGTTATTTAGTCTCATAAGCTTGAGTTAAAGAAATGCCCCTTTCTTTAACTCAGCTTTTTTTTTATAGTACTTTCTTTTTCAAACAGACAAGCGTATGTTATAATCATTTCGGAAAAAGGAGTTGAAAGTCATGTCACCGTCATTAATGAAAATGTGGGTTTCTCTTGCATCAATGGGCTTTATGTTTATCTCAATATTAATGATTTATTTAAGCCGTTATAAATTGGGTGGAATCTTTAAATTTCTAACTGCTATTATTGCCTATTTTTTGATGATTATATCAGGGATTATTATTGTACTAGTCGTTTTCAGCGGACCAACAAGTGATTAATTACATTATTCTTATACATAGACTAAAGGGATTGATATAAATGAAAAAAGGTTTACAGCTGCTCGGTTGTTTGCTGTTATTTATACCGCTATTATCCGGATGCATGTATCCAAAAGAACAATTAGCACAAAATAAAATTCCTTATGAAGATCAGATTAACTCTGTACAAACAGCTGTCAATTCTTATAAAGAAGCAAATAACGGACTTTTGCCTATTAAAACTAAAGATGAATCAACCCCAATATATCAAAAGTACCCTATTGATTTCAAAAAGCTTATACCTCAATTTATGGCAGAGTCGCCTGGTAATGCGTACGAATCTGGAGGGGTTTTTCAATATGTTCTAATAGATGCAGAAACAGAGCCAAAGGTCAAAATTTTTGATTTAAGAATGGCTGAAACCATTCGGGATATTAAGTTAAGAATGAAATCACAGAAGTACCCTCCTTATAAAGAACAGCTTGCAAAAAATGTTTTTACTTTGGATTTTACTAAGCTTGGCTATAAAGAAAGCCCGGTAGCATTGAGTCCTTATAGTGGAAGAAATCTGCCATTTGTGATTACAGGTGAAGCAGAGGTTTACGTTGATTACACGAGTGATCTTCATGAGGCCATGCAAAAACAGGAGTTTTCTTATAAGCAAGGGGACGATGTAAGGGAAATCCTTACGAAAGATTCTGCATTTGTTCCTGCTTATTCTTTACCGTATACAATTGATGAGGAAACAAAAAATCCAATCTTTTTAACGAAATAGGCATAACCCTTCTTCTGCAAAATATATTGTAGGAGAAGGGTTTTTTTAATGCTATTTTAACATTAAATGTAAATAAGAAAGCATAATAAGCGGAAAATGTTATCTCAAGGGGTAATTTTTTATAAAAACTGTCATAACGAGATAGGACAACATCATAAACATATAATGTCCAAACGTAATTGATAGGATAATATTATCCCACAGATTCGGGAGGGGATCACTTGGAAAAGGTAGATATTTTTAAAGATATTGCTGAAAGGACTGGCGGCGATATCTATTTAGGAGTAGTAGGAGCTGTACGTACAGGTAAATCAACTTTCATAAAAAAATTTATGGAATTAGTTGTTTTGCCAAACATGAGTAATGAAGCTGACCGTGCTCGCACCCAGGATGAACTCCCTCAAAGTGCAGCCGGAAAGACAATTATGACAACTGAGCCTAAGTTTGTACCCAATCAGGCAGCTTCTGTCCACGTGGATGAAGGCCTGGACGTTAATATTCGATTAGTTGATTGTGTAGGGTATACGGTTCCTGGTGCTAAAGGGTATGAGGACGAAAATGGCCCAAGAATGATTAATACTCCTTGGTATGAAGAGCCGATTCCGTTCCATGAAGCGGCAGAAATTGGAACTAGAAAAGTCATTCAAGAGCATTCAACCATTGGGGTCGTGATAACTACTGATGGTACAATTGGAGAAATACCTCGCAGCAATTATTTGGAGGCAGAGGAAAGAGTAATAAATGAATTAAAAGAGGTTGGAAAACCCTTCATTATGATTATTAATAGTGTACAGCCTCATCATCCAAATACAGATTCTCTAAGAAATCAGCTTTCTGAAAAGTATGATATTCCTGTGCTAGCTATGAGTGTGGAGGGCATGAGGGAATCAGACGTATTAAATGTTATGCGTGAAGCCCTGTATGAGTTCCCAGTGCTTGAAGTCAATGTAAATCTCCCAAGCTGGGTGATGGTACTTCGCGAGGATCATTGGCTAAGAGAAAGCTATCAGGAAGCTGTAAAAGAAACAGTAAAAGATATTAAGAGATTACGGGATGTTGATAGGGTCGTCCATCAATTCAGTGATTTTGATTTTATTGATCGGGCGGGACTAGCAGGCATCGAAATGGGTCAAGGTGTAGCAGAAATTGACTTATATGCCCCAGACGATCTTTATGATGAAGTATTAAAAGAGATTGTGGGAGTAGAAATTCGCGGCAAAGATCATTTATTAGAATTAATGCAAGATTTTGCCCATGCCAAAAGGGAGTTTGATCAAATTTCAGATGCATTGAAAATGGTAAAACAAACTGGCTATGGGATTGCGGCCCCATCATTGTCCGACATGAGCCTTGATGAACCGGAAATCACACGCCATGGCTCGCGGTTTGGGGTAAGACTTAAAGCAGTAGCTCCATCCATTCATATGATTAAGGTTGATGTAGAATCAGAGTTTTCTCCAATCATTGGAACAGAAAAGCAAAGTGAAGAACTCGTTCGCTATTTAATGCAGGATTTCGAGGATGATCCTTTATCAATTTGGAATTCCGATATTTTTGGCCGCAGCCTTAGCTCGATTGTTCGAGAAGGAATTCAGGCAAAGCTTTCGATGATGCCTGAAAATGCAAGATATAAATTAAAAGAGACACTAGAAAGAATTATAAATGAAGGATCAGGCGGTTTAATAGCCATTATTTTATAAGACTCCACTCGGGGTCTTTTTTTGTTTTTTCATATAATATGACAAATAAACAAAAAATTAGGCGGTAAATGGGTGTAAAAAGAAAACTTTCCCAATAAAACGTGAATTATTCTTGATAACACGAAATGATTGTGATAATCTTTTAACAGAATTACCGTTGTGACATCCTAAACCCTTAGTAATAAAGGTTTTTTGGAGAAATGGTTTGAAAACTTCATCCATTTAATTTATTATGAGACATGTTAAACAAAAATTTGTTACAACGTTTAGAATTCAGTAATTTTGTTTACAAATGTAAGTAAGAATGCTTAATATGTCTAATTTAAGTCACCCATTTATATTTTTGGGAGGAGGTGAAACCATGAACAAGACAGAACTAATTAACGCAGTTGCTGAGAGCAGTGAACTTTCTAAAAAGGACGCTACTAAAGCAGTTGATGCAGTATTTGATGCAATCCTAGATGCTTTAAAAGCTGGTGATAAAGTACAATTAATTGGTTTCGGAAACTTTGAAGTTCGTGAGCGTGCTGCCCGTAAAGGACGCAACCCGCAAACTGGCGAAGAAATCGAAATCGCTGCAAGCAAAGTTCCTGCATTCAAACCAGGAAAAGCATTGAAAGATGCTGTTAAATAAGTACATACAAGTGCTTAAACAAAGCCTAAGTTAAAAACCGCGATCATTCGCGGTTTTTTTTATATCAATGCCCCCTTGCATTTCTTTTTGCTTGTAATGAAAATAATATGCTAATATGGAAATATTGGAGTTTAAGAAAGCAAGATTGTCTGAGGGGGAAGTTTGATGTCGAACGTAAATCGTGCGCAGATAGAAGATGCCGTACGTTTAATATTAGAAGCAGTCGGGGAAGATCCAAACCGTGAAGGATTATTAGATACACCAAAGCGAGTAGCAAAAATGTATGAAGAGGTGTTTGCAGGATTAAATCAGGATCCGAAAGAATACTTCGAGACCATTTTTAGCGAAGATCATGAAGAGTTAGTGTTAGTAAAGGACATCCCTTTCTATTCACTTTGTGAGCACCACCTTGTACCTTTTTACGGAAAAGCACATGTTGCATATATTCCTAGAAATGGCCGAGTTGCAGGATTAAGTAAATTGGCTAGGGCAGTGGAGGCAGTTGCGAAACGTCCACAGCTTCAGGAACGAATTACTTCTACAGTGGCGGATGCGATTTTAGAGAAGCTTGAGCCAAATGGAGTAATGGTTGTAGTGGAAGCTGAACATATGTGCATGACGATGCGCGGAGTGAAAAAGCCGGGCTCCAAAACAGTTACAACTGCTGTTAGAGGTACATTCTCAGAAGATGATAAAGCACGTGCTGAAGTTTTAGCTTTAATCAAGTTTTAATCCATTAAGCTAAGAATGAGAGAATTCTTCTTGACGCTTAAATAATCGCTAAAAGGGTGTTAGTATGGATAAGAAAAATCCCAATGGAAATGATTATATCGTTATTAAGGCAAAGGAAGACGGTGTCAATGTCATAGGTTTAACAAGAGGAACTGATACTAGATTTCATCATTCGGAAAAACTGGATCAAGGTGAAGTCATGATTGCTCAGTTCACAGAGCATACTTCCGCCATTAAAATAAGAGGAAGCGCGAAAATCCTGACATCTTATGGTGAGATAGACAGCGAAGCGAAAAAATAACTTTATCGCAGATTAACGAGCTGTAAGATCCCCACTTCAAAATGTTGTTTAAAACAATAAATTCTACTTGGGGATCAACAGCCCGTAAAGGCCCGATTGGTTCAACTAACATTTAGCGGGGATAAAGCGCCCCATTAAATGAAGTTTCACTTTAATCCATTTGCAGGCTTTTATATGTAAGACTTTAGTTTTTCCGGAAAATCTCCTATTAAGGTATTCTAAGTTGTGATATAATTGTCCTGCCTTATGGATATTAGATATGTGTAATAAATGTAAAAAAGAAGAAAATGATAATAACGCACTGATGAAGAAAACTTAAGGAAATCAAGGGTGATCGCATGCTAGACATGAATGTGAAAATGGCAATTGTTAAGGAGCAAATCGAAAAAAAGATACGGCACCCTTATTTACTTAAATACATAGAATCTCCAAATATAGATGAAGATAAGCTATTACTTCTAGTTACGGTTCTTGATCATGTTAATCTTCCTGAAGAAAGGCTAAGAAACTTTGCTATTACAACGATGCTGATTCAAATTGCGCTTGATACACATGAATTAGTAACGAATGAAGAGCTGGACTCAGATCAACTAAAAGACAGGCAGCTAACAGTTCTCGCCGGTGTGTATTATAGCGGTTTATATTATAAGATTCTTGCCGAACTTGAAGATATCCCCTTGATTAAATCGCTGGCTACAGGTATTAAAGAAGTAAATGAAAATAAGATTTCTGTTTATCAAACAGCAGTTGAAGCAGTTGATATATTAATGGAAAGTGTAAAAAAGATTGAATCCTCATTATTTGAAAAGGTAATTGATTTAATAGAGGATCCGAATTGGAACGAATTTGCCTCTAACCTTTTATTTAGAAAAAGATTGTTGATGGAAAAGATGAGATTTTTAAAAGGTGAGACATCAATCGTTTTTGAGGCACTGAAAAAATTGTTACTACCTAAAAATCAAAATACCGAGCTATGTGAAGAGCAGCAGCACTTATTGATTCACACGTGCGACAGGTATCTTAATAGCTCAAAGCAATTAATTGATAAATATATGAGCAAACTCCCGAATCTGAATGAACCGATGAAGCAAAGAGCATATGCAATCATTAGTCAGCATCAGCCCGCAGAAAATATATTTGTGGAGGAAGGTTAGAAGGCATGCAACAATCAAAAGAAGAGCGCGTCCATCATGTTTTTGAGAAGATCTATGACAATTATGACAAGATGAATTCCGTCATTAGCTTTCAGCAGCATTTAAGATGGCGTAAGGACACCATGAAACGCATGAATGTCCAAAAAGGTTCCAAAGCATTAGACCTTTGCTGTGGAACTGCTGATTGGACTATTAGCTTGGCAGAGGCAGTAGGAACTGAGGGAGAAGTGGTAGGCCTTGATTTCAGCAAAAACATGCTGAAAATCGGTGAGCAAAAGGTAAAAGAGCTGAATTTGAAGCAAGTTAAGCTCGTTCATGGCAATGCAATGGAACTGCCATTCCCTGATCACTCCTTTGATTATGTGACAATAGGCTTTGGACTCCGAAATGTGCCGGATTATTTGCAAGTATTAAAGGAAATGCGCCGCGTGCTTAAACCTGGTGGTATGGCTGTTTGCCTTGAAACATCTCAGCCAACGATGTTTGGCTATAAACAAGCATATTACCTTTATTTCCGCTTTATCATGCCTATGTTCGGAAAAATATTTGCAAAAAGCTATAAAGAGTATTCATGGTTACAAGAATCAGCCCGCGATTTCCCTGGTATGAAGGAGCTTGCAAACATGTTCGAAGAAGCTGGTTTTGTCAAAGTAACATATAAACCGTACAGCGGTGGAGTTGCAGCGGTGCACATTGGAAGTAAAGAAAAATAAAACTTTTTTCTGAATGCTTTTTTCATAGAAATTAATGTCCGGACGGATCCAATGAAGAACTTCTGGCTCGATTTGTACGTCCTCTAATGTATGGAAGCTGCAGACAGGATTTTAAGCTGGGTGAGTATGGGAAATGAAGTTAAAAATGATGTATTCATTTCTAAATTCCGATTTAAAAAATATAGAGCAAACACTCGAAGAGACAGTTCAAGCGGAGTCTCCTTTATTACACCAAGCATCCTTGCATTTATTAAAAGCTGGGGGAAAGAGAATCCGCCCCGTTTTTGTTTTGCTTGCTGGCAAGTTTGGCGCTTACGACATTAACAAAATAAAAAATGTGGCTGTTGCGCTTGAGTTAATTCACATGGCTTCCCTCGTTCATGATGATGTCATTGATGATGCAGAATTAAGACGGGGAAAGCCAACAATTAAAGCCAAATGGGATAATAAAGTCGCCATGTACACAGGGGACTATATTTTTGCTCGTGCTTTGGAACTGATTACAGATATTGAGAATCCATTTACTCATCAGATTTTGTCAAACACGTTAGTTGAACTTTGTATTGGTGAGATTGAACAGATTCAGGATAAATATAATTTTGAACAAAATATTCGCGATTACTTCCGAAGAATAAAGCGGAAGACAGCGATACTCATTGCTGTAAGCTGCCAGCTTGGGGCAATTGCAGCTGACGTTGATGAAAAGGTCCACAAAAAGCTGTATCGCTTTGGGTATTATGTTGGAATGTCCTATCAGATTATTGATGACGTCCTTGACTTTACAGGCACGGAAAAAGAGCTCGGGAAACCAGCTGGAGATGACCTTCATCAAGGCAATATTACTTTACCGGTCTTTTTTGCCATGGAGGATGCAGAAATTCGAAAAGAGATTATTAAAGTTCGTGAAACGACAGAACGAAGTGATATGGAAAGAATCATTTCGCTCATTAAGAACTCTGGCGCCATCGAAAGATCTCTTCAAGTCAGTGATTTATATTTAAATAAGGCACTGGATATATTAAAAGAACTCCCGCAAAATCGTGCAAAGAAAACACTAATCGATATTGCGAAAGTGATTGGCAAAAGAAGTTTTTAATCACGATTTGGTCGATGTTTCTCCATTGACCTTGTATTATCTTCAAAACAATGTTAATATTTTCGTGGATTATCGTATTAGGATAATTCACTATACATAGCTTTAGGAGTTGACATTTATGGAAAAAACATTTTTAATGGTTAAGCCTGACGGCGTTCAACGTAATTTAATTGGTGAGATCGTTGCTCGTTTCGAAAAGAAAGGTTTTCAACTTGTTGGTGGAAAGCTTATGAGCATCTCTAAGGAACTTGCTGAGCAGCATTATGGTGAGCACAAAGAGCGTCCTTTCTTCGGAGAATTAGTAGATTTCATCACTTCTGGCCCTGTTTTCGCAATGGTATGGGAAGGCGAAAATGTAATTGCAACAGCTCGTCAAATGATGGGAGCAACTAATCCAAAAGATTCAGCACCAGGTACAATCCGTGGTGATTTCGCAGCTACTGTAGGAAAAAATATTATTCACGGTTCTGATTCACCTGAAAGTGCAGAACGTGAAATTGGCTTATTCTTCAAACAAGAAGAACTTGTAGAATACTCAAAGTTAATGAATGAGTGGATTAACTAAATGGAAAAAGTGCTCGCAAACATTGCGGGTGCTTTTTTTTGTTATAATCCCTTTTTGAAACAAATTTTGGACCTTTTTGTCAAATTTTCAGCTATACTTACTTTATATGAGAATAGAATGAATATATGCTTAGGGGAGAAGGGCAAATGTCTAGTGATTATCAAAGCTTTATTGTAAATATAAAGAAGAAAACAGGAATTGACCTATCTTTATATAAGGAAGCACAAATGAAAAGGAGACTCCTATCTCTTTATGAAAAAAAGGGATATAAGACCTTTCAAGAGTTTTTTGAAGCAATAAGAATGGATAATCAGCTTTTAAATGAATTTTTGGATAGAATGACCATTAACGTTTCTGAATTTTATCGAAATTCAAAAAGGTGGGAGGTGCTAGAGAATAAAATACTTCCTAAATTGCTGGCTAATAATAGACGGTTAAAAATATGGAGTGCTGCTTGCTCCACTGGTGAAGAGCCTTACACGTTAGCCATGGTAATGTCAAATTTTATGTCATTATCCCAAGTGCAAATATTGGCGACAGATATTGATGAAAATGTCATTGCGAGAGCAAAAATTGGTACATACCCTGAAAGATCATTGAATGAAGTCCCAGAAGATATGAAGAAGAAATACTTTGTGAAGGACGGAAGCTTTTATAAAGTGTCAGATGAAATCAAAAAAACTGTAACCTTTAGAAATCAAAATTTGCTTTCAGATCCATTTGGCGGACCATTTGATCTCATTGTGTGCCGGAATGTCCTCATTTATTTTACGGAAGAGGCGAAGGATACGCTTTATAATAAATTTAGCAACGCTTTAAAAACAGATGGCATTTTTTTTGTTGGCAGCACAGAGCAAATATTTAATCCTAGCAAATATGATTTTGAATCGGAGGATACATTCTTCTACAGAAAAAAATAAAGATCTGAAGTCTGTTTAGATGCAGGCTTCTTTCTTTTAGAAGTTAATATTTTTTTGTGTTGAAAATGCCGGCCTTCCTTGAATGGATTGTACGTAATAATTATTGTTTTTTTGCAAAAAATTAAATGAATTTTCTATTTTTACTATTCATATTTTTGCCGATATGTTATATTGGTACATAATTCTTTAATGAGTTGAAGGGGGAAAGAGTTTTGAGATATTTGACTTCAGGTGAATCACATGGACCGCAGCTGACCGCTATTATTGAGGGGCTGCCAGCGGGGTTGCCTTTGCTTACTTCTGATATAAATATAGAATTAGCTAGACGTCAAAAAGGACATGGCCGAGGCAGAAGAATGCAAATTGAAAAGGATACAGTACAAATTACTGGGGGAGTCAGGCACGGATACACTTTAGGATCCCCAGTTGCATTAGTCGTTGAAAATAACGATTGGAAGCACTGGACGAAAATTATGGGTCAAGATCCTATTGCTCCAGAAGAAGAAGAAGAGATAAAAAGAAAAATTACTCGTCCTCGCCCTGGGCACGCTGATTTGAATGGTGCTCTAAAATATGGACATAGAGACATGAGAAATGTTCTTGAACGCTCTTCAGCAAGAGAAACGACTGTAAGGGTGGCTGCAGGGGCAGTTGCCAAGAAGCTATTAGCTGAGCTTGGAATAAATATCGCTTCTCATGTTGTAGAAATTGGCGGAATTAAATCCGCAGTCAGAGAATACGAAACTCTTGAAAAGCTGAAGGAGATTTCAGAAGACTCACCAGTTCGCTGCATAGATCCTGATGCAGCACAGCAAATGATGAAAGCTATTGATGATGCAAAAGAGCAAGGTGATTCTATTGGCGGTATTGTTGAAGTCATCGTTGAAGGCATGCCTCCAGGAGTCGGCAGCTATGTTCACTATGATCGTAAGCTTGACGCTAAATTATCAAGCGGGATAATGAGCATCAATGCCTTTAAAGGTGTAGAGATTGGGATCGGCTTTGAAGCGGCAAGTAAGCCAGGCAGCGAAGTTCATGATGAAATTGCATGGAGCCAGGAACAAGGCTATTACCGTAAAACGAATCGTTTAGGCGGCTTAGAAGGCGGAATGTCAACAGGTATGCCGATTGTAGTAAGGGGAGTCATGAAGCCTATTCCTACTTTATATAAACCGCTTCAAAGTGTGGATATTGAAACGAAGGAGCCATTTGCAGCAAGCATTGAGAGGTCTGACAGCTGTGCCGTTCCTGCAGCAGCAGTAGTAGCAGAGAATGTTATAGCCTGGGAATTAGCAGCAGCGATCGTGGATCAATACTACTCGGACCGGTTTGAAACATTAAAGGAAATTATTGATCAGCAGAGAGCGTTTGCGAGGGAATTCTAATGGATGCGGTAACCATTGAAACGAATTCGAAAACATATCCTGTATATGTTGGCGCAGGGGTTATCGAGCAAATAAGCTCATTTATTCAAGATAAATTCCCTTCCTTAACAACGATTATGGTTTTGACTGATGAAACAGTTGCAGAGCTTTATTTAGATGACATGAAAGCTGCCATATCCAATTTCAAATCGGAAATCTGCATCGTTCCAAGCGGAGAAAAAGCGAAAACCTTTGATGTATATTATCAGTCATTAAGTTTTGCGTTAGAAAAAAAGCTGGACAGAAAATCAATACTGATTGCATTTGGTGGTGGAGCAATTGGAGACCTTGGAGGATTTGTAGCTTCGACATTCATGCGAGGAATCCCTTTTCTCCAAGTGCCAACGACAATCTTAGCTCATGATAGCGCAGTTGGCGGGAAAGTCGCTATCAATCATCCATTGGGAAAAAATATGATTGGCGCTTTTTATCAGCCGGAAGCTGTATTCTATGATTTGCATTTTCTGCGATCGCTACCGCTGAAAGAAAGACGATCTGGTTTTGCTGAAGTCATAAAGCATAGCTTAATTCATGATCCGTCCTTTTATGATTGGCTGTTAACTCATGTAAATTCTCTAGATGAACTTGGTGGAGAGGATTTACAATATGCTTTAGTTAAGGGAATTGAAATTAAGAACTATTTTGTTTCTATGGATGAGAAAGAGTCTGGAATCCGTGCTTACTTAAATTTTGGCCATACGCTTGGCCATGCGATTGAAGCTGAAATGGGCTACGGCAAATGGACACATGGGGAATCAATATTGATCGGCATGCTATTTGCATTGCAACTAAGCGATAACATAACGGGTTTATCCTTTAATATGGAGCCGTTAAAAAATTGGCTCGCTCGTCTAGGCTATGAAACCAAAATACCTAAAGCACTGACGATACAAAATTTAATTGAGCGAATGAAACAAGATAAAAAGTCAATCGGTCAAAAAGTAAACTTTGTTCTATTAAAGGAAATCGGTAACCCCGAATTATTTGAGGTTTCAGAAGCGGAATTGATCAAGCAGCTAGAATATTTTCAAAAATAAAGGAGGGGTTGCATGTGATACGCGGCGTAAGAGGAGCTACTACAATAAATGAAAACAATGAAAAAGAAATTATTGAAGCTACAGAGATTTTGCTGAGGAAGATGATTGAGGAAAATTCGATCGATGCTGAGATGGTTGCATCTGTCTTCATTTCAGTGACAGAGGATATCACAGCAGTATTCCCTGCCAAAGCAATGAGATTAATAGAGGGCTGGAAGTATGTCCCTGTTATGTGTATGAGAGAGATTCCAGTCGATTCCTCATTAGAAAAATGTATCCGTGTCATGATGCATGTGAATACAAATATTTCACAAAAAGATATTAGTCATATTTACTTAAGAGACGCCATTAAATTAAGACCTGATTTAAATACTGCAGAATAGTATTAAAATTAATCTTTTATACATTGATTTTTAATGACATTCAAAAGAAAAGGTGAATCATTATGAAATGGAAAGAGCAGTTGCTTCATTTATCTCCTTATCAGCCTGGGAAACCAATCGATGAAGTAAAAAGACAGTATGGTTTGGAAAAAATTATAAAATTGGCATCCAATGAAAATCCGTTCGGATGCTCTGAAAATGTGATTGCTGCTATCAATTGTTCTTCAGCATCATTTCCTTTTTATCCAGACGGAAATGCTACTAATTTAAGAGAAATGATTGCTGATTATTTCCATTTAAGCCCATCACAATTTATTTTTGGCAATGGGGCTGATAACCTCATCCAAATTATTTCAAGGGCTCTTTTAAAGCCAGGCACTAACACAGTAATGGCTACACAAACCTTTTCGCAGTATAAGCATAACGCTGTCATTGATGGTGCAGAGGTTAGGGAAATTCCTCAAATAAACGGAGAACATGACCTAGATGGAATGCTGCAGGCTATAGACGAGTCAACTTCAGTAGTGTGGGTTTGTAACCCAAATAATCCGACAGGAACATATATAGGTGAAGATCGATTAGTTTCATTCTTAGAGAAAGTGCCGAATGAAATTCTCGTTGTCATTGATGAAGCCTATTTTGACTATGCTGTTGCTGAAGACTATAGCAGTTCGGTACATTTACTGGATCGTTTTCCAAATATGATCGTCTTGCGTACATTCTCAAAAATTTATGGCCTTGCAAGCCTTCGTGTTGGATTCGGGATTAGCCAACCTGAAATCATTAAAGTTTTAGAACCAGCAAGAGAACCTTTTAATGTTAATACAATGGCCCAAGCAGCAGCAGTTGCAGCTCTTGAAGACAAGGAGTATGTTGATTTCTGCAGACAAAAAAACCGTGAGGGTCTGGAACAACTTTATGCATTTTGTGAGGAGAAGGGCTTAAGCTATTACCCCTCACAAGCAAACTTTATCCTCATTGATTTTAACAAGGACGGAAACGAAGTATTTCAATATTTGCTCGAAAGAGGATATATCGTTCGTTCAGGCAAGGCACTTGGTTTCCCTACATGTGTGAGGGTGACAGTTGGTTCAAAGGAGCAAAATGAAGGTGTTATGCAGGTTATGGCTGAATTACTAGCTGAAAAGACAATCATTTCATAAGAAAACAATTATTTATTAGAAATCAGAGGCTGCTATAGCCTCTGAAGCTTTTTTCCCTAATTACCATATATTTAGCCAGTAAATGTGCTTTTACAATGGATAACTCAATCATAAAGGTGGTGAGCCGCTTGAAAGGCCGTGTACTTATTATAGGTTTAGGATTAATTGGAGGATCCTTGGCACTATGCATTAAAAAGACTCACAAGGATGCAGTTGTCGTTGGTTTTGATGCGAACGAAGAACAGACAAAGCTTGGAAGGATGCTTGGGGTGATTGATGAAATTGCCATTTCAATTGAAGAAGCTGCTGAACATGCTGACCTGATTTTAATTGCTACTCCAGTAAAAGTAACCGAAAAGATATTTAAAATCCTAGAAAATATTCCATTAAAGAATCAAGTTATTATTTCAGATGCAGGCAGTACGAAAAAGGAAATCGTTCAATTGGCTGACGCTTTTAAGAAAAGGGGAATCAGTTTTATTGGCGGGCATCCAATGGCTGGGTCACACAAAAGCGGTGTAACTGCTGCAAAATCGATCCTTTTTGAAAATGCCTTTTATATTTTTACGCCTGAAGATCATATTTCAAACAGTAAGCTACAGGAACTGCAAAATTGGCTTTCTGGGACAAAAGCAAGATTTATTACCTTATCCCCACAGGAACATGATTATTTAACAGGAGTTATCAGTCATTTTCCGCATATTATTGCAGCCTCTCTCGTTCATCAAGCTGAGAAAACAAGTGCAAAGCAAAAGCTAGTACCAAGTTTGGCAGCTGGAGGCTTTCGAGATGTGACAAGAATCGCATCTAGCAGTCCTGAAATGTGGAGAGACATTTTACTGCATAATAAAGAAGTTATGTTACATCTTCTTGATGATTGGCAAAAAGAAATGCAGAAAGTTACTAACATGCTTGCCGAAGAAAATGAACATGAAATTTATCATTATTTTCATCGTGCTAAGCAATTTCGTGATGAATTGCCACAAAAAGAAAAAGGAGCTATCCCATCTTTTTACGATCTGTTTGTTGATATCCCTGACTATCCAGGTGTAATTTCTGAGATTACAGGATATTTAGCAAAAGAGGATATCAGCATTACTAATATTCGAATCCTGGAAACTCGAGTGGATATTAATGGAATCCTAATTATTAGTTTCCAAACAGAAGAAGATCGTGCGCGTGCAGAGGTTTGTATTCATAATTACACTAATTTTGAAACCTCTGTAGGAATTTAAGTTTGGGAGAAAAAAGCATATATAAGGGGTGTTTTTTTTGAAGCCAATTAAATTAAAGACCAGTATTCCTTCTTTAAGGGGATCAATCAATATTCCAGGTGATAAATCAATCTCCCACCGATCCATCATGTTTGGGGCTATTGCTGAAGGGAAAACGACCGTTACAAACTTTTTGCTCGGGGAGGATTGTTTAAGTACAATCGCTTGCTTTAAAAAATTAGGTATATCCATCCAGCAACTAGAGGATAAAGTGATCATTGAAGGAAACGGCATTGATGGGCTAAAGGAACCTTCAGATATATTAGATGTCGGAAATTCGGGAACAACTATTCGATTATTGTTAGGCATTCTTGCTGGACGGTCTTTTCATTCTGTATTAGTTGGAGACGAATCGATTGGGAAAAGACCGATGACTAGGGTGACAAAGCCATTACAAACGATGGGAGCAGTCATACAGGGCAGGAAGAATGGTGAATATACACCCATTTCCATTTCAGGCGGCTCGTTAAAACCAATGGAATATTCATTACCTGTTGCAAGTGCCCAAGTTAAGTCTTCTCTGTTGTTTGCGGGATTACAGGCTAATGGGACTACAACTATCATAGAGCCAGTGAAAACTAGGGATCATACTGAAAGAATGATAAATAAGTTTGGCGGCTCGATTGAAGTGGATGAACGTACAATTCGCATTAAGGGTGATCAGAAGCTTACAGGAACTGATATACATGTTCCAGGCGACATTTCATCTGCGGCTTTCTTCCTCGTTGCAGGGGCTATCGTGCCTAATAGCTGTATAACATTAAAAAATGTTGGCTTAAATCCGACAAGAACGGGAATTATTGATGTTTTGAAAGCAATGGGCGCTGATATGACCATTGTTCCTTATGAAGACGATACATTTGAACCGTGTGGAGATATTACGATTAAAACATCGACTCTAAAGGGAATCACGATTGAAGGCGACCTAATTCCAAGACTGATTGATGAAATCCCTATTATCGCTCTACTAGCTTCACAAGCTGAGGGTGAAACTGTTATTAAAGATGCTGAGGAATTAAAGGTGAAAGAGACAAATCGGATAGATACGGTAGTATATGAGCTAACGAAACTTGGAGCAGATATTGAAGCAACAGAGGATGGAATGATTATTAAAGGAAATTCTCAATTGAACGGTGGAATCGTTTCAAGTTACGGTGATCATAGAATTGGAATGATGCTTGCCATCGCCGCAGCTATATGTAAGGAAGAGGTATTCCTCAAAAATGAAGAGTCAATTTATATCTCTTATCCTTCATTTTTTACACATTTAGAAAGTCTTAGTAAGTAAATATTATTCAGGGGCTGCGTATCAGCCTCTTTTTGTTTTGTTACAAATATTAAATTGAGAATAACTTCTAAATAAATAATCATAAATATTAATATTTTTCATAGCTTGTCTTAAGACCGTATAAAGGGTGGTTTTATGACATATATCATTGAAAACGCCAATATTCTTAAGGACCAGAAATTAACGAAAGCCTCACTTTTAATTGATAACGGATCCATAGTATCAATTAAACCAGACTTTAAAAGGTATAAGTATATAAAAATGAATGCTGAACCATTTATAATGGCCCCCACTTCAATCCTGTTTAAAAAAGATTTTCCGTTAGAAAAATCTTTTCAGGAAATGAAAAAATTTTATATGGAAGAATTTATTCTAAAAGGATGCACGACCTTCATAACAGTGGCAGCTGTGAAGCATGAGTATGAATTATCAGCTGCAATTAAACGTTTAAAAATACATCTGCTAAATAGCCCAATTGATTTTATTATAGGTGTTCGGATACCAATCCGGCTATTAACCCAATCTTTTTTAAGAAAGTGTAAGCAGGAAAAAGTTCCCGCTATCTTTGTTGAGATTAATCAAGTGTACGAGCTGTTCAATTTGCCTTGGGGATGGCTTCGGGAGGCTATGTTTCCTTATAACAGCCCCCTAATACCAATATTTATGAATGCTAATAAACAGGACGCAAATGAATGGAAAAGGCTCATGAAAGAAGAAAAAATCCCGTTTGTACAGGAAGAATTACAAGAAGATAAGCCCATCCCAAAAGACGTTTTATGTAAGATGGGGATTTATCCATTCAAGGCAAGCATTTATCAAGGGTGCGAATTGTCTTATAATTACTATTTGCAAAGCAGAGAAATACGAAAAATTGAAGAATCTCAATTGTTTCATTATCATAGAGATAAGTTAGTCATTACAGTTCAAAATGGATTTGTTATCCGCTCTGGCCATGATGTTGTTTATAGGCCTGGATATGGCAAGCATGTTAAAATAAAAACACCATCATTTTTTAAGATTGACGTATAGACGTGAAAGGAACTTACTATGGAGAAAATAAATGAAATTATTAAATTGCTTGAAAACGGTCAACATGAAGAAGCGTTGACCCATTATAAGAGAATTTTATTAAATGGATCTCATGAAGAAAGATATGTTCTAGGTGAGGAATTACTTCACTACGGATTTCTGGAGGAAGCAAAAAAAATATTCGAAAGACTGCTTGAATCTTATCCGGAAGAGGGAGAATTGCTTGTCCTTTTAGCAGAAACTCATATTGATCTTGGAGAAGAGGATGAAGCAATACTCGTTTTAGAGAAAGTACAAGAGGAAGATCCAAGTTTCCCGCAATCGCTATTGCTGCTTGCTGATCTTTATCAAATGGAAGGTTTATATGAGGTGAGTGAACAAAAGCTGTTAAAAGCAAAGTCCATTTTGCCTAAAGAGGTAATTGTTGATTTTGCACTTGGCGAACTTTACGGAGAACAAGGCAGATTTCTCGAAGCTGCAAAAATCTATAGACAAGTTCTTAATACAGATGAAATCATTGCAGGTGTGAATGTTAATCAGAGGCTAGCAGAGGTTCTTAGCGTGGGAGGAGCATTCGAGGAGTCTTTGCCTTACTACGAAAAAGCTATGGAGGATAAACTTGAAATTAATACACTGTTTAGCTATGCATTTACTGCACTGCAAGCAGGATATAATAGAACGGCCATCGAAAAGTTTAATGAATTAAAGGAGCTTGATCCCGAATATCATTCCTTATATATCAATCTTTCCAAGGCTTACGAGCGTGAAGAGGAATTAGAAGACAGCTTTAATGCGATTAAGATGGGAATTCAATATGATGAATATAATAAAGAGCTTTATTTATATGGCGGTAAACTTGCGCTAAAGTTAGGCAAGGAACAGGAAGCAGAAAATTTATTAAGAGAGGCGCTTGCACTTGACCCAGAATATATTGAAGCAGGGGCCAGCTTAACAAAGCTTTTTCTTAGGCAGGAAAGAAATAAAGATGTTTTGGAAATTACGGAATTGTTAAGTGATTTTGAGGAAGAGGAGCCGCAGCTTATTTGGGATTCAGCCTTAGCCCATCACCAGCTTGAAGAATATTCATTGGCATTAAACAAATACAATCGTGCATATACTTTCTTTAAGGAAGAGCCGGATTTTCTAATAGATTACGGAAATTTTTTAATTGAGGAAGGAAAAAGCACTGAAGCTGCCGAAGTTTTTAGTAAATTAGTAAAACTTGAGCCAGGCATCATTGAATATCAGGAAATACTACAAAGACTCTTGGATCAATGAAAAAAGTGAAATGGGCTTATTAATTTTGTAATAGCAGAGGAGGGAATCGAATATGTCAGCCCCTGTATCTGTCAACGAGAAAAAAGATTTTATTCGCTGGTTTCTAAACCATTATCAATTAAAGAGACGGGAATGTGTATGGATTCTTAACTACTTAATGAGCCATGATCAGTTAATGGAAAAAGTTCATTTTGTTGAGCATGCACAGTATTGTCCGAAAGGATTAATAATGTCAACTCATTGTGTTGACGAAGTCCCGTTTCGTTTCTACAAGGAAAATGTCATGACGACTGATGCAGAGAAATCTTTTCATGACATACGGCTTAATCGTGATGAGGATATCTTTATCCAGCTAAATTTCCACGCTTCCAATAAAGCCCATCAATATGCAGCTGTTTTGGAGGAAAACCCATTTTTACCGAATAAAATGGAAATTAGTGAGAAGGATAAAATGGTTGCTGAAAAGTTTCTTTGCGACAGCATAAAGAAATATCAAAGAGAGACCCTTCTAAGGAAAATTGATGAGGCTTTGGACAGTCAAGACGAGTCCGCTTTCATCCAATTAACTGAAAAACTAAATAAATTAAAGTCTTAATCCTTGCTTGCTATTATTAGCAGGCTTTTATTTTTTTGTCGCAATTTCATAATAGTGTTAAGATAAATAGGATAAATTAGAAATATGGAGTGAGTTGGATGAAGTGGATTTCTCAGGATATTGATAAGTTTCTTCAGTCAAAAGAGTATGTGGATACAGCAGTATTGCCATTGCTTCCTGTTTCCCTCGGCAATGATATGAAACAATCAGCTTCGATGAGTGAGTTTATTTCCTTACTAAGTGTTCAGCTAGAAAGACAGTTTAGGGGAAGGGTTATGATGTTGACGGGATTTTCTTATCTTAAATCAGCAACAATGGACAAGCTTGGCGAGGATGTAAAGGTTTGGGAGAATGAATTATTTGCAAATGGTTTTAAGCATGTTTTTCACGTCACCTCTGACAGCAGCTGGAAAGGAATTGAAGATCGGCTAAATGGAAGTTTAATTTGGCTTCCATCCATTCCACTTGAACATATGGATGAGCGAAATCGAAATTCTATACTCGAGGATCAAGTTAAACAGCTATTAACTCTGTTTATGCAAAAATGGCAAAATGCTAAATGATGAAGGTTGTTATTAAGGGTTATTACTCCCTTTAGTCGAAAAAATGAAGACGAAGCTCGTTAAGAAGGGTTCAAAACTCCCTTCCAGTCGGAAAAATGAATACGAAGGTCGTTAAGAAGGTCTCAAAACTCCCTCCCATTCGGAAAAATAAAAACTATGTATTTTTAAATATCCAATTGACGGTATTCGTCTATTAATGTATTTCTGTGTAGACAAATTCGAGATAATAATTATACTCCTTTATTTTAAAAATGTAACTATTTTTAATATTATTTAAATCTGTCACAGAGTCTACATGTTTTTACCAAAGGATTATATTGACCTTCAAAGAAGATTGATATATCATGGTTATGTCCTAGTTTTATATTGTGTTGAACTTTGTCCGTTGGACTTAACTTCATAATAGAGGGGGGAAAAGTATGAGCAAAAATCGTGTATCAAGACGTCAATTCCTTAGCTATACTCTAACTGGTGTAGGCGGTTTCATGGCTGCAGGTATGTTAATGCCTATGGTTCGTTTCGCAATTGATCCAGTATTGCAAGCAAAAGCTGAAGGTGATTTCATTCCAACTAAACAAAAAGTTGCCGAAATTACCGATGTTCCAACTAGGGTTGACTATACATTTGAACAGCAGGATGCATGGTATACTTCAGATGTAACAGGTACAGCATGGGTTTACAAAGACGAAAAAGGTGAAATTGTAGCTTTATCGCCTGTATGTAAACATTTAGGGTGTGTAGTTGACTGGAATACTGATAAATCCAATCAGAATCACTTCTACTGTCCATGTCATGGCGGTCTTTATACTAAAGATGGTACAAACGTTCCTGGAACTCCGCCAATAGCACCGCTTGACGTATATCCTTTCATCGAAAAAGACGGCTTCCTTCACTTAGGAAAAGCCAAGCCAAAGGGGGCGTAATGATTGTTAAACAAAATTTATGATTGGGTAGATGAACGTTTAGATATTACGCCTTTATGGCGCGACATCGCGGACCATGAAGTTCCTGAGCACGTAAACCCTGCACATCACTTCTCTGCGTTCGTATACTGCTTTGGCGGATTAACGTTCTTCGTTACTGTTATCCAAATCTTATCTGGAATGTTCTTAACTATGTATTATGTTCCAGATATTAAAAATGCATGGGAATCTGTTTATTACTTGCAAAACCATGTTGCTTTTGGACAAATTGTCCGTGGAATGCATCACTGGGGTGCAAGCTTAGTCATTGTAATGATGTTCTTACATACGCTTCGTGTTTTCTTCCAAGGTGCTTATAAGAAGCCTCGTGAGTTAAACTGGGTTGTTGGTGTACTTATTTTCTTCGTTATGCTAGCACTTGGATTAACTGGTTATCTATTGCCTTGGGATATGAAAGCATTATTTGCAACAAAAGTTACAATGCAAATTATTGAATCAACACCACTGATTGGTATGCAATTAAAAACGCTAATTGCAGGGGATCCGGATATTGTCGGTGCTCAAACGATTACCCGATTCTTCGCGATTCACGTATTCTTCTTGCCTGCAGCCTTATTCGGGTTAATGGCAGCACACTTTGTAATGATTCGTAAACAAGGTATTTCAGGTCCGTTGTAAAAATACAATTACGATAATATTGAAAAAGGAGGGGGAATCGCCCAATGCATCGTGGTAAAGGTATGAAATTCGTAGGTGACTCTCGTGTTCCTGCTGAACGTAAACCGAATATTCCGAAAGATTACTCGGAATACCCTGGAAAAACAGAGGCGTTCTGGCCTAACTTCCTATTAAAGGAATGGATGGTTGGTGCTGTTTTCTTAATCGGATTTTTATGTTTAACAATTGCACATGAACCACCGTTAGAAAAAATAGCTGATCCGAGTGATACAGCTTATATCCCGCTTCCAGACTGGTATTTCTTATTCTTATACCAATTGCTTAAATATACTTATGCATCTGGACCATACAATGCGGTAGGTGCGTTTATTATTCCAGGTCTAGCATTTGGGGCGTTACTATTAGCGCCATTTATTGACCGTGGTCCAGAACGCAGACCATCTAAACGACCATTAGCAACTGGATTTATGCTTTTAGCTATCGCAGGTATTACATTTTTAACTTGGCAGTCTGTAGCTACTCATGACTGGGAAGCTGCTGCAAACCAAGGGAAAATCGTAGCAGAAGTTGACATTGATACTGAAGCAGAAGGCTATAAATTTCTTGAAGCAAACAATTGCTTGTCATGTCACGGAGCTGAACTTACAGGTGGTGCAGGGTCACCTGCTCTTATCGACACTGGCTTAACTCCTGAAGAAATTTCTGATATTGCGGTAAATGGTAAAGGAAGCATGCCTCCAGGGATGTTTAAAGGAACGGATGAAGAATTAAAAGTACTTGCTGAATATATTTCGGGTTTAACAAGTAAATAACTGGAAAAAGCTGACGTTTTGCGTCAGCTTTTTTTGATGATGTTAAATGTTTTGAATCTAACTATATTTAATGTATATGGTAAAATAGTCAATATAATACAAACCATATAAAGAAAAGAGGACCTTCATGAAGTGGATTTATCCTATCCTAGCACATCGAGCTGTACTGTGGCTGTTATTCATAGTGAATTTTGCAGGAACTGTATACGGTTTTATTTGGTATAAATGGCAGCTAGTTGAGACACCGCCCATTTTCTTGCCTTTCGTTCCAGACAGTCCAACTGCAAGCTTGTTTTTTGTCTTCGTATTAATTGCTTTTTTACTGGGGAAAAACTGGCCCCTTTTTGAAGCATTGGCTATTGTAACGCTCATTAAATATGGGGTATGGGCCGTAGTCATGAACTTATTAGTTTTCAATGTAACAGGAGAATTGGATTTGGTTGCACTTATGCTTATACTTTCACATGGTGCGATGGCTGTCCAAGGTGTACTGTACGCTCCATTTTATCGTATTAAAACTTGGCATTTAGTTGTTACGGGGATTTGGACATTACATAATGATGTAATAGATTATGTGTTTTTTATGCTTCCCCGTTACCCTATTTTGGACTTATACACGCCGCAAATTGGTTATTTTACATTTTGGCTTAGCATGTTTTCATTAGGTATCACTGCTTTTTTAACCTTAAGAAAAAATCGATTTATCTTAAAATTGAATTCTTATTGAATAGGTATAACCTTGTCCCATCTCTCATAGATATTTAATAGTAATTTGAGGGGGGACAAGAATGAAAGCTAGGATTATTGTTACAGTCATTATATGTTTTCTATTATTGCCTATATCAGTTATCGCAAACGAAACCTCACCTGTAGATAGATTGGATCAATTATCCGATGAAGCATTGCAGATGGTTAAGCTTCATCGATACGAAGATGCCAAAAGGCTTCTAGATTATTTTTCTGAACAATTTGTTTCTGTTACTGGAAAGGAAAGATCTTTCACTGCGGATGAATTGAGAATCTTAACCATTTCACATGATGAGGCCGTGCAGGCTGCTGCCAATGCCACCATGAATCATGAAGAGAAAATTAACCGCGTTACGAAGTTTAGGCTTGTCATGGATGCCATAACTTCTCCATATCAACCATTATGGACTGAAATGGAATCACCCATTATGACTGTTTTTGCAGAAGTTAAGGAAGCTGTGTATGCTGGTGATAAACAACAATTTAATACGACATTGAATTCATTTTTATCATTGTATGACATGATTTATCCTAGTATAAAAATAAATGTGGATAGAGACCACATACAAAGATTAGATGCAAAAATAGATTTTATTGATAAATATAGGCCTCAAGTTTTAACTGAAACAGCCAGCCAAATGGAGCTCGAAGCATTAGAAGCGGATTTACAGCTATTATTTGATGAAATGACTGAAGACGAAGCAGATCCTTCCTTATGGTGGGTAATCATTTCAACAGGAAGCATTATTATTCTTACATTATCCTACGTTGGATGGAGAAAATATAAGGGAGATCAGGAAAAGAAGGAAAAGTCACTTTCCAGGAGGCAAAAAGATTGACGCCATCTTTCAGCAAAAATACAATAATATAGAGAAGCTTCACTAACTTTGTGGAGTGTCATTCTTTCAAGTACCAATTTCTAATACTGCATCTAGAGAAAGCTGAATAAGGAGGGATAGCAATGGGGGGGTACCTTATATACTTTGCTATCATTATTTTGATTCCGCTATGGGCGCAAATGAGAGTGAAAGGCTCCTATACTAAATATTCAAAAGTCCCAGCCTCATCACATATGAGAGGTGCGGAAGTTGCAAGAAGAATTCTTGACACTAATGGATTATTCCATGTCGGTGTTGAGGAAGTAAGAGGTCATTTAACAGACCATTATGATCCCCGTTCCAAAACAGTAAGGCTGTCAACTGCAAATTTCCATGGTCACTCCGTAGCCGCTGCGGCAATTGCAGCTCATGAAGTCGGTCATGCCATACAGGATCAGCAAAATTATGCACCTTTACGTTTCCGCCATACGCTTGTGCCAGTCGCAAATATCGGTTCCAATTTTTCTTGGATCCTGATTATGATCGGTTTCTTTGCAGGTTTAAGCGGATTTGTGTTACTTGGTATTATTTTTATGGCGTCAGCTGTAGTCTTCCAGCTTGTCACTCTTCCAGTTGAATTTAATGCATCCAACCGTGCTATGGATCAAATCGTATCACTAGGGATCATCAGAAACGATGAGGAAAGGGAGACGAGAAAGGTGCTTAATGCGGCAGCACTCACCTATGTAGCAGCAGCTGCTGTTGCCGTGTTAGAATTACTTCGCTTAATTCTTATTTATACAGGAATGCAAAGACAAGATTAAAACCAGCCTGTTGGCTGGTTTTAGTCTTGTCTTAATGTTCGATTGGCTTTTTGTTTTCGTCTAATGTGAATCCTTCTCCAAGTACATCGTGGACAACTGTGACCGAAACAAAGGCATGTGGATCCACTGAGTTAATGACATTTTTTAACCGGACAATTTCATTCTTCCCGACAACACAATATAAGACTTCTCGATCCTTTTTAGTAAATGACCCATATCCCCTAAGGACTGTTACGCCCCGTTCCATTTCTATCATGATCTTGTTGGCTATTTCATCATTTAAATCGGAAATAATCATTGCTCCTCTTGCGGAATATGAGCCTTCCTGCATGAAATCAATCACCCTTGCTCCGACAAATACAGCAACAAGTGTATACATCGCTTCTTGATAGGATAAATAAAAAATTAAAGATAGCGTAATCACGACGGCGTCAAATATGAACATCGTTCTTCCCATGCTAATGCCTGCATACTTGTTCACTAATCTTGCAATAATATCAACTCCGCCAGTGGTTCCACCAAAGCGGAATATAGTTCCAAGGCCAATACCGATAAAAACACCAGCAAATAATGCTGCAAGTGTTAAGTCTTCATTGAGCGGCATATGTATTTGATTACGCTGAAATATCCATAAAAAAACCGAGACGCTGACAGTACCGAGAATTGTATATAGGAATGAGTTTTTCCCGAGTAATTTCCAGCCTAGAAAAAATAGCGGAATATTTAACAATAAATTCGTATACGAAGGATCCCATTTAAACAGGAAATATAAAAGAAGGGTAATACCAGTAAAGCCCCCTTCAGATAAATTATTTTGCATATTAAAATGAACGATGCCGAAAGAAAAGATGGCAGATCCAAACAAGATAAAAAGAATATTTTTCAATTTCACATAAAATCCTCCGCTTCCAATTTCCTACATGAATTATTGTGCCCGTTTATTAAGGATAAAGTCAAGTGTGTTTGGAAACTAGAACAAACGTATCCACCTATTATTTAATAAAAAATATTTGTAAAAGAACTATCGTTTAGCTAACATGAAAGAAGGGAAATAGTAGGTTACCTTTTAACAGAAGAAGGGATGAATAAAGAGTGCAAGAAAAAACAATGAAAGATCTACAGGAAGAAGTAGATGCATACATAGGCCAATTTAAAGAAGGGTATTTTAGTCCTCTAGCCATGCTGGCAAGACTAACAGAGGAACTAGGCGAACTTGCAAGAGAGATCAATCATCAATACGGTGAGAAACCGAAAAAAGCTACTGAAGCGGAAAAAGCAATTGAAGAGGAAATGGGAGATATGTTGTTTGTCCTCATTTGCTTAGCCAATTCATTAAATATCGATCTTGAGACAGCACATAATCAAATTATGAATAAATTTAATACCCGCGATAAAGACCGCTGGACTAGAATTGAAGAGCAGGGGGATAAATAAAATGGAAAAAATCAATATTGTGATTGCAGGTGCAAGAGGTAGAATGGGAAGGGAAGCCGTTCAGCTTGTTCAGCAAACTGATCGTTATCAGCTAGTGGCAGTAGTTGATCATAAGAATGGAGGAGGCTTGCTCAGTGAATTTGATGGCTTCACTGGAATAGATATTCCAATTTACACAGATATGTCTCAATGCTTCCAGGAAATTGATGCAGATGTCCTTATCGATTTAACTACACCTGAATTTGGTATGCTTCATGCAAAAACAGCTTTGACGTATGGGGTTAGACCGGTTGTCGGAACAACTGGCTTTACGAAAGAGAATCTAAGTGAGCTTGAATCTCTTTGCCGTGAAAAGGAACTTGGTTGTATCATTGCACCTAATTTTGCCATTGGTGCTATTTTAATGATGAAGTTTGCCCAAATGGCTGGAAGATATTTTAATGATGTAGAAATTATCGAACTCCACCATGATCAAAAGCTGGATGCTCCTTCTGGAACAGCGGTAAAAACGGCAGAAATGATTGCAGAGGTTAGGCAGCCAAAAAAACAAGGGCATCCGGATGAAAAGGAAACAATCTATGGTGCAAGAGGAGCAGATTTTGAAGGGATGCATATTCATTCAGTCAGATTGCCTGGCTTAATTGCCCATCAGCAAGTGATGTTCGGCTCAGAAGGACAAACCTTGACAATCCGGCATGACTCTTATAATCGTGCCTCCTTTATGTCGGGGGTTAAACATGCGGTAGATACCGTGTTGAAAATTGATACATTAGTATACGGTCTAGAAAATATTTTGGAATAGAAAGGGGCGATAAGATGAATATTGCTTTAATTGCACATGATAAGAAAAAGGATGCGCTTGTTGGCTTTGTAACGGCGTATAAAGACATTTTAGCCGAGCATACTCTTTTCGCCACAGGAACTACTGGTTTAAGAATAATCAATGAAACAGGCTTAAACGTTCATCGATTTCAATCAGGCCCCTACGGTGGAGATCAGGAAATCGGTGCATTTGTAGCCAATAATAAAATGGATATTGTGATATTCTTCAGAGATCCTTTAACAGCACAGCCCCATGAGCCAGATGTGACAGCATTAATTCGTTTATGCGATGTATACTCTGTACCACTCGCAACAAATATGGGGACTGCAGAAATTATAATTAAAGGGCTTGAGCGCGGGGACTTATCTTGGAGAAATATTGTATATGGAAAAAGCGGTGGTAAGGATGTCTGATATAAAGCTTGATATTCTTGCATTTGGTGCACATGCTGATGATGTTGAAATCGGCATGGGTGCATCCATTGCAAAATTTGTAAATATAGGAAAAACTATAGGTATTTGTGATCTAACGAATGCGGAGCTATCATCGAATGGAACGGTCGAAACACGAAAGATAGAAGCCCAAAAAGCAGCAGAGGTGTTAGGCGTTAGCATAAGGGAGAATCTCGGACTGCCTGATAGAGGGCTATTTCCTAATCCAGAATATATAAAGAAAATGGTAGCAGTTATTCGCAAATATCGCCCTTCCCTTGTTTTTGCACCTTATTATCATGATCGGCACCCTGATCATGGACAATGTGCCCGTCTTGTAGAGGAGGCGGTCTTTTCTGCTGGAATACGAAACTATTCTTCTGAAGAGGATTTTGGCCCGCATCGGGTTAAAAACCTGTACTTTTATATGATTAATGGGTTTCATGAACCAGATTTTGTCATTGATGTATCAAATTATATGGATAAAAAAATTGAAAGCCTACAAGCATATAAAAGCCAGTTTGTAAAAAATGCGGGGACCTTCAACACTCCGCTTGTAAATGGGTATATTGAAACGATTGAAGCAAGAGAAAGACTTTTCGGTAAAGAAGTTGAAGTAGCCTATGCTGAAGGGTTCAAACGCAAAAAGCCAGTCATTATAAATCTAGATTTATTTGGTGAAAACGAATGAAAACAAAATTAAAAATAGGGATAACCTGTTATCCGACAGTAGGCGGATCTGGAGCTATAGCTACTGAATTAGGGAAAAAGCTTGCTGAAAGGGGTCATGAAATTCATTTCATTTCCTCGAGCCTTCCGTTCCGATTAAATAGAATGCATTCAAATATTTATTATCATCAAGTAGAAGTAAATCAATATTCCGTTTTTCAGTATCCCCCATATGATATTGCCCTTGCCAGTAAGATGGCTGAAGTTATAAAACGGGAAAATCTTGATTTGCTCCATGTCCATTATGCGATTCCGCATGCTGTATGTGCCATACTTGCCAAGCAAATGTGTGAACAGGATATTAAAATTGTTACCACTTTACACGGGACAGATATTACAGTTCTTGGCTATGATCAATCTTTAACGGGGGCAATCCGTTTTGGAATAGAAAAATCTGATGCCGTTACGGCAGTATCAAACTCCTTAACTTCGCAAACATACGATGTAATCAAACCTGAAAAAAAGATTGAAGTCGTTTACAACTTTATTGATGAGCGTGTATATCGTTTAATGGATTCTTCCTATTTACGGAAGGAATACGGAATAAAAAAAGAAGAAAAGGTTATTATCCATGTTTCAAATTTCCGCGGGGTGAAAAGAGTTCAGGATGTAGTAAAAGCTTTTGCTCTAATTGCAGAAAAGCTGCCTGCCAAGCTGCTTCTTGTCGGAGATGGGCCTGAAATGACTGTCGTTTGCAGTCTTGTAAATAAATTAGGTATTAATGATAAAGTACTATTATTAGGTAAACAAGATAATCTTGAAGAGCTATACTCAATTAGTGATTTAATGCTGTTGCTTTCCGAAAAGGAAAGCTTTGGTTTAGTTGCTCTCGAAGCAATGGCTTGTGGAGTACCTTGTATTGGGACAAATATCGGCGGTATTCCTGAAGTGATAGCTAATGAGAAAAATGGCTATTTATGCGAACTTGGCGATATTCCGGCAATTGCAGAAAAAGGCATCCATTTGCTATCTAATGAAGAACTGCATCAACGGTTTTCCAGAGAGGCCATTAATACAGCGTACCATAACTTTCGCTCAGAACTTATTGTCACTCAATATGAGAATATATATTACAACCTACTTAAAGAGGATGACGTAATTTGAAAGAGTCTTTTCTAAAAGCCATTCCCCTTTTATCAAAAATTCAAGAGTCAGGCTATGAAGCTTACTTTGTCGGAGGATCGGTTAGAGATTATTTGTTAGATAAGGAGATTGCAGATGTCGATATTGCTACCTCTGCAACACCTGAGGAAATTAGAACTATTTTTCCGAAAACGATAGATGTCGGAATCGAGCATGGAACTATTGTTGTCCTATATAATGGGATTCCATATGAAGTGACAACCTTCCGAACTGAAGCAGAATATGTTGACTTTAGAAGGCCATCAGAGGTTCAATTTATCCGGTCATTGGATGAAGACTTAAAACGCAGGGATTTTACGATGAATGCGATTGCCATGGACAAGGAAGGCCGATTTATTGATCCGTTTCATGGCAGGCGGGCTATCAAGGAAAAAATAATACAAACAGTAGGTGGGGCAGAGGATCGTTTTTCAGAGGACGCCTTAAGAATGATGCGTGCTGTTCGTTTCTATAGTCAATTAGGCTTTCAAATAGAAGAGAAGACTTATCAGGCTTTGAAATCATCCGCTTCATTACTGGCAAATATCTCAACAGAGAGAAAACTAGCTGAGTTCGAAAAACTTCTAGCTGGAAAAAATCGAATTCAAGCATTGCTTGTACTAGCTGATACTGGCCTTTTAAGCCACTTGCCGGGTATGAATCCATTTGTCGAAGCGATAAATGGCATTAAAAAGTATGATAGCAGCAAACTTTCAGCTAATGAAATGTGGGGGCTGCTACTCTTTCTTTTTAAGATTGACTTACATAAAGTTAATGATTTTATGAAAAATTGGAAGCTGCCAGTGAAAAAAATAAAAAAAATCAATCAATTATTGTTTTGGCTGAATTTTAGAGAAAGAAGCGATTGGACAAATAAAGCGATGTTCGATGGGGGCTCTGAAATCATTGAGGGAACAGAAAAAATTTATAATGTATTACATAATCAGGATGTAAACGTACATATAGAAAGTTTACTGTTTAGTTATAATTTATTGCCCATTAAACAGCGAAGTGAATTACAGGTTACAGGAACCGACCTTCAAGAGTGGTTTCAAAAAACCCCTGGACCTTGGATAAAGGAAAAATTAGCTGAGGCTGAGATCGCAGTCTTAAACAAGCAAGTCAGTAATCGCAAAGATTCGTTAAAGGAGTGGCTGTTACGGTGCAATCGGAGTTAAGAAAGAAACTGCTTGATGCATTTACACTAAATGAAGATGAATATTTGTCTGGCCAATATTTAGCTGATCTATTAGGATGCTCAAGAACAGCAGTCTGGAAGCATATAGAAGATATGCGTAAGGACGGGTTTGAACTTGAAGCTGTTCGGAGGAAGGGATATAGAATAACAAGGGTTCCGGAAAGAATTACAGCAGATGAAATAAGGTTGGGGCTTTTAACAAAGTTTATCGGAAAGAATATACATTACGAGGAAAGTGTTGACTCCACACAAAAAATTGCCCATCGTCTAGCAAATGAAGATACTCCGGAGGGTACAGTTATTATCGCCGAGGAGCAGTTATTAGGCAGGGGAAGAATGGACCGGAGATGGCATTCTCCGAAATATACCGGGATTTGGATGAGTGTGATTTTGCGTCCAAATCTCCCGCCTCCAAAGGCCCCACAGCTAACCTTAATAACTGCGGTTGCCGTTGTTCAAGCAATAGAAGAATTAACTGACCTATCTCCACAAATAAAATGGCCGAATGATATTTTAATCAATGGGAAGAAGGTGACCGGAATATTGACAGAGCTTCAAGCCGATGCAGACCGGATCACTTCCATTATTATTGGAATTGGTATTAATGTAAATCAGCAAAAGGAAGATTATCCTGAGGAACTGCATACTATTGCTACCTCTCTATCTATCGAAAGCGGTAAAAAACTCCAAAGAGCAGAATTAGTAAAAATTCTGTTAAGCAAATTGGAGAATTTATATACTCTATACCTAGAAAAAGGCTTCTACCTGATAAAGCTGCTTTGGGAAAGTTATGCCATCAGTATAGGCAAAGTCATAACAGCCAGAACGATTACGGGAAGTATTCAAGGAAAGGCATTGGGTATTACTGAAGATGGTGTTCTTATGATAGAAGATGAAATGAGTAAAATCCACCATATTTACTCAGCCGACATTGAACTTAAATAAAAAAGTTTATCTAGTCAAATGAATCATTGATTTGTTATAATTAACGTGTCTAGCGTAAGCTAAATGATTGGGCAGTATCCTCAAGTTGAACTGCACCGTGTATGATTAGGTCATCAATGAAAAATTCTTTGAAACACCTAAAAATTAAAGATATTCTGCCTAGATCCAATAATGGACCGGGACAGAGGGATGAGACATAATAAAGAACGAAAGAAATTCGGAATCCTTCTGCTTACAGAAGGATTTTTATCTTTGTTTTTCACCCTCTTCCTTAATTCAAAGGAGGAATAAGGATGAAGCAAACGACTGATTTTTTGAAAATGAAGGAGAACGGTGAGAAGATTGCTGTTCTGACGGCTTACGATTTTCCGGCTGCTAAGCAAGCGGAAAAAGCCGGGGTTGATATGATTTTAGTTGGTGATTCACTTGGAATGGTTGTATTAGGATATGATTCAACCATCCCTGTTACGTTAGAAGACATGATTCATCATGGAAAGGCTGTCAAAAGAGGAGCTGGGGAAACCTTTATTGTCGTAGATATGCCATTCATGAGCTATCATCTGTCAGTTCGCGACACACTTATAAATGGTGCGCGTATTATTCAAGAAACAGGGGCACATGCCGTTAAAGTTGAAGGTGCAGATGAAGTGATTGACGGAATCGAAGCATTAACAAAGGCTGGTATACCTGTCATGGCTCATCTCGGACTAACACCGCAATCTGTCGCAGTGCTTGGAGGCTATAAGGTTCAAGGCAAAAATGCAGAAGCGGCTCGTAAGCTGATCGAAGACGCGAAAAAATGCGAGCAGGCTGGTGCGTTTGCCGTTGTATTAGAATGTGTTCCGAAGCAGCTAGCAAAGGAAGTTTCCGAATGCCTGACAATCCCGACAATAGGAATCGGTGCTGGCATTGAAACAGATGGACAAGTTCTTGTCTATCATGATGTACTTTCCTATGGTGTTGAAAGAGTACCGAAATTTGTTAAGAAATATTCAAATGTGAATGTAGTCATAGAGGAAGGTCTAACTGCTTATGTGGATGAAGTGAAACAAGGAGTATTTCCTGGAGAAGAGCATAGTTTCTCAATGAAAGAAACTGAGCTTTTAAGCTTGTACGGAGGGAAAGCATGAAAGTCATTACAACCATTAGCGACATGCAGCAAACAATGATTCGAGAAAAAATGTCAGGTAAATCAATTGGCTATGTCCCAACAATGGGTTTTTTACATGAAGGTCATCTGACATTAATCGATCATGCTCGAGAAGAAAATGATATAGTCGTACTAAGTATTTTCGTAAATCCGCTTCAATTTGGGGTAACTGAAGATTTAGGCTCATATCCTAGAGACTTTGACCGTGATAGTGCTTTAGCTGAACAACATCACGTTGACTATATTTTCCATCCGTCTGCAGAGGAAATGTACCCAGCACCCTTATCGGCAACCGTAATCGCTAAGGAGCGGACTGAGGTATTATGCGGGCAATCCCGGCCGGGCCATTTTGATGGTGTTGTAACAGTTTTAACGAAGCTTTTCAATATTGTTCAGCCGAATAGAGCTTATTTTGGCAAAAAAGACGCTCAGCAGCTAGCTGTTGTGGAGGGACTTGTGAATGATTTCCATTTCCCAATTGAGATTGTGCCGGTGGACATTGTGAGAGAACATGATGGGCTAGCTAAGAGCTCAAGAAATGTTTATTTGCTTCCAGAAGAAAGAGAGCAAGCACCATTTCTATACAAAAGTCTATTAGAGGCTAAAGCAATGATCGATGAAGGGGAAAGAGACTCTCAACAAATCATTTCGTCTATGAAAGAATTGATTTCTGAAAAGACGAGCGGAACGATCGACTATATTGAAATATACTCTTATCCTAATCTTAAAGAAATTGAGGAGCTAGAAGCCAACATTATTATTGCCTTAGCAGTAAAATTTTCAAAAGCACGGCTTATTGATAATTTGATATTAACTATTAATTAGGGGGAAACATCATGTTCCGCACCATGATGAATGGTAAAATTCATAGAGCAGTTGTGACAGAGGCTAATCTAAACTATGTCGGCAGCGTTACAATTGATACAGATATTCTTGATGCCGTTGGAATGCTTCCAAATGAAAAGGTACAAATTGTGAATAATAACAATGGGGCAAGGTTTGAGACGTATATCATTCCTGGAGAAAGAGGCAGTGGTGTCATTTGTGTGAATGGTGCTGCAGCTAGACTTGTCCAAGAGGGAGATGTTGTTATTATTATTTCCTATGCGCTAGTTGCTGAGGAAAAAATTTATATTCATCAGCCTAAAGTTGCTATAATGGGTGAAAATAATAGAATTAAGGAAATAATCAATAAGGAACCTGAAAAAACGATCATGATGTAAACATGCTTCTTATTATTAAAAGGCTGACCGGTAAAGACCGAGTCGGCCTTTTTGTCCAATACTCTTTTGAAAACAATGAAAATGGCCTAAAATATATAATGGATGGCATTAATTCTTTTTCTTTTTCCGTTTTTATGGTACCGTTTGATTGACTGAATGTTAGAGGTGTGTAGTATGTGTAATAAATATGTTGTAATCGATTTAGAAACAACAGGGAACGCCCCAAAGAAGGGCGATAAAATGATCCAATTTGCCGCTGTTGTTATAGAAAACGGAAAAATAGTTGAAGAATTTTCCTCACTTGTGAACCCAGGACAGTCAATCCCTCCATTCATTGAGGAGTTAACGGGTTTAGATGATGAGGCAGTAAAGGATGCCCCTGTTTTTTCTGAAATAGCACCAAAAGTCCTTACTTTATTAGAGGATGCTTATTTTGTTGCACATAATGTCCTATTTGATTTATCGTTCTTACAGGAGGAGCTCCTTCTAGTTGGCTACAATGGATTTTATGGACCAGTTTTGGATACAGTAGAGCTTTCTCGAGTATTTATGCCAACTGCAGATAGCTTTCAATTATCAGAATTGGCTTTTAGGGAAGGGTTAAATCATGAGCGTCCCCATCAGGCTGACAGCGATGCCTATGTAACTGCTGAGCTTCTGCTTCTCCTTTTGGACCGGCTAGAACGGCTGCCACTTTGCACGATCAAGCAAATTTATAAGCTTTCTGGCGGATTAAAAAGTGATTTAGATTTACTCATAGACTCAATTCTTACGAAAAAAGAAGCAATGGTCGAGGTTTTACAAAACGATCTTGAAATTCACCAAGGAATTGCACTGAAAATGTTTAATGAACAAGATACTGATGATGACAATGAGACACTAAATTATCCTAAACAGCAAGAAGCGAAAGAAGAGCTCTTCAAAAAGGCTTTTTCAAATTATGAAATTCGTTTAGGACAATTTAAAATGATGGATTCAGTATATCAAGCCTTTAAACATAAACGACATGCATTAATTGAGGCAGGCACAGGTGTTGGCAAATCATTAGCCTATTTAATTCCTGCTGCTATTTACGGAAAAGAAAACAGACAAACTGTCATGATTAGTACATATACAACACAGCTTCAGGAGCAGCTTCTTTCCAATGATATTCCTAAATTAAAACAGATGCTTCCATTTCCTGTTAAGGCAGTATTGCTAAAGGGAAGAAGCCATTATTTAAGTTTGGCTAAATTTGAGCAAACTTTAAAGGATTTAGATGATAATTACGACACTATTTTAACAAAAATGCAAATTCTTGTATGGCTCACAGAAACGAATACTGGGGATATAGACGAAATAAATTTGTCCAGTGGTGGAATGATATTTTGGAATAAAATCAAAAATGATGAGGCGATATTCCTTCAAAATAAATCTTGGATTTCAAGAGATTTTTATTTGCGGGCCCGAAAATCCGCTTTAAAAGCTGACCTGATCATTACGAATCATTCACTGCTGCTGAGTGATTTAGTTTCACACAATAAGATTTTGCCAGAATATAGTCACATTGTCATTGATGAGGGCCATCATTTTGTGAAAGTGTCCGGTCAGTATTTTGGCTTTTCTCTAGACTACTTAAAGACACGTTTTTTGATCAGCCGTATTGGGCATTTAGAACAGAAACAATTACTGTTTATGCTTGAACAAGTTCTAGAAAAAGCAGAGATTGAGAAGAAGCACTTAGTTCATTCTTTTGAATTGAATCAAATGATACAAGAACTTAGTTTTGAAATGGATGAGCTATTTAAGATTATAAGCATATTTGCGAAAAAGAAAACAAAATCCAGAAAAGGGTACAATCGGATTAGCAGCCGTTTTTTAGGTGATGATTCTAGTCATGAAAGCAGAGCGGTGCAAGCAAGTGCTGAAAGATTTTTATTTCTCATTAAGGATTTTACTGCAGAGCTAGAGAAAAGATTAAATGTCATGAGTATAATCAAGGAGAATCTTTCTGCCAGGGAAAAATCCTCATTGGAAGAGCTTGCTTCTGTTGTAGAAGAATTAAAAGAAATAGCTGAAGCCATTAAACATATCTTTTTACATCCATCTGAAGAATATGTTACATGGATCGATATGGATGTTCGATCTATGCAAAATGCTACTACCATCTATTCACAGCCTGTTAATGCAGGTCATTTATTAAAGGAAGAATTCTTCAGTAAAAAAGAATCAGCTGTTATCACTTCTGCAACCTTATCGGTGAAAAACTCATTCAACTATATGTTAAATGAACTGGGCTTGCAATTAACAGAGTACTCAGCAGAGCAAATTCAATCTCCATTTGATTATCATGAACAAGTAAAGCTCATCATTCCTGATGATCTTCCTGAAGTAAATTCTGTTTCATTGGATGAATATGTAATGTCCATTAGTGAACATATTATCTCCATAGCAGAAGCAACAAAAGGAAGGATGCTCATATTATTTACCTCTCATGAGATGCTCAAAAAAACATATGAGCTTATAAAAGAATCTGGATTTTTAAATGAATATGCCATTATTGCCCAAGGCGTATCGAGCGGGAGCAGATCGAGATTAACACGTAATTTTCAAAAGTTCGAAAAGGCAATTTTATTAGGAACGAATAGTTTCTGGGAAGGTGTAGACATCCCTGGAGAGGATTTAACGTGTTTAATCATCGTTAGACTTCCATTTTCACCGCCAGATGAACCTTTAACAGAAGCGAGATGTGAACAAATTAAGCAAAATGGCGGAAATCCATTTTCTGACTATTCTTTGCCGGAAGCGATTATTCGCTTTAAACAGGGATTTGGAAGACTGATTCGAACGAGAAGCGACAAGGGGTTTATTTTTATTTTTGATCGCAGATTGGTTACAACCCAATATGGAAAGGCTTTTTTAGATTCCATTCCGAAAATCCCTCATACAAAAAGTAATATTAATGGAATAGTCGAATTAATTAATAAATCTTTGTGAAATAAAGGAAAAGGCTTGCGAATAATTAAAAAAGAGCTGCGCCTTTTAAGGCGCAGCCAATGACGTTGGTGGATCAGAAGAATTAATAGAATTTTTTATTCAAGCTGTTAGATGTAGCTGTTATACTGATATTTAAAGGTTAAAATGTTTCGTATATATAGCTTGTCCTATATTTACTTGTGTATTAATTACAAATATTGTACTACTGAGGAGGAATTCCAGTATGGAAAGTAAAATTGAGGTTTTATCAACCGTGAAAATTCAACTAAGCCCTGACCTCTATAAAGTTGTTGATGCTTTAAACAGAACTTTAAAGGAAAATGATTTAATGTTTGGACTGGCACTTGATAAAGAAGATCAAAATAAAGCTGTTTTTTCGATTTATCGTACATAAGAAGAGTGACAAATGTGAAAAAAATAATTATTATAAGTTTATTGATATTTTCAATTATATTAGGATCTGGGGTTATTATTTATTTAAATGCAGTTGAGCCTGTTAAGGCAGCTGAAAAAGAAGCCATTGAAAGAGCGATGGAAGAAACGAGACTTTGGAAGGCTGAGGATTTTCAACTTTATCATGGACTGGAAACATATTTTGTCATTAAAGGGATAAATAAAGCTGGAACAAACATTTACGTCTGGGTACCTGAAAAAGAAGGACAGATTATTGTTAGAAAGGTGACAGATGGAGTTTCCAAACAGGAAGCAATTAATAAGCTAAAAGAAGAGAAAAATCCGAAAAAGATTATTTCCGTTCGCCTCGGTATGGAAAAGGATATCCCGTTATGGGAAATTTATTACCGGACAGAGGGGAATTTAATAAATTATTATTATGTTGATTTCAAAACAGGTGAGTGGCTAAAGAAGATAGAGAATTTATGATCCAAGTTCTTAATCTTCTTAAATGTCATTATGTGAGTGGAGGAAAAGGAAATGAACTTTCAATTAGCACAAAGAGTAAAAGCATTAACCCCATCGACAACGCTTGCCATTACAGCGAAAGCAAAAGAATTGAAGGAACAAGGCTATGATGTAATCGGGTTAGGAGCTGGTGAGCCTGACTTTAATACACCGCAGCATATTATTGATGCCGCCGTTAAATCGATGAATGAAGGACATACAAAATATACTCCATCTGCAGGTCTTCCTGCATTGAAAAAAGAGATCGTTAACAAGTTTAAAGCAGACCAGGGAATCGAATATGAAGCCTCTCAAATCATCGTGGGAAGCGGCGCAAAGCATGTCCTTTATACATTATTCCAAGCTATTTTGGATGAAGGGGACGAAGTAATTATCCCTACTCCATATTGGGTTAGCTATCCTGAACAAGTTAAATTAGCAGACGGTGTTCCTGTCTATGTTGAAGGTAAAGAGGAAAACGAGTACAAAATTACGCCTGATCAACTAGCAGAAGCATTAACGGATAAGACAAAGGCAGTTATAATCAATTCACCAAGTAACCCGACTGGTATGCTTTATACTGAAGAAGAGTTAAAGGCATTGGGCGAGGTTTGTTTGAAGCATAATATTCTGATCGTTTCAGATGAAATTTATGAAAAATTAGTTTATGGAAACAATAGACATGTTTCCATTGCTCAGCTTTCACCAGAGCTTAAAGAACAAACAATACTAGTGAACGGTGTATCAAAGTCCCATTCTATGACAGGCTGGAGAATTGGGTATGCAGCCGGCAATAAAGAATTAATTAAGGCAATGACAAATCTTGCGAGCCATAGTACTTCGAATCCAACAACAACTGCTCAATATGGGGCGATTGCTGCATATGCGGGTTCACAAGAGATGCTTTCAGAAATGCAAAAGGCTTTTGAACAGCGCTTAAATATTATTTACGATAAGCTTGTCGCTATTCCAGGCTTTACCTGCATTAAACCACAAGGTGCTTTTTACCTTTTCCCTAATGTGAAGGAGGCAGCTGAATTAACAGGCTTTGTAAATGTAGATGAATTCTCCCAAGCGCTCCTTGAGGAAGCAATGGTTGCCGTTATTCCTGGATCAGGCTTTGGTGCTCCTAATAATATTCGTTTATCCTATGCAACTTCCTTGGATTTATTAGAAAAAGCAGTTGAAAGAATCCATCAATTTGTTGAGAAGAAAATGAAATAACATTAAAGCGGCAGCTAAATATCTAGCTGCCGCTTTTGTTAGTTGCTTGTCTCTAATACAAAAGAGTATAATATATAGGATGTAAAAGTGATTTGCAAGTTTTTGGAGGGAATATAATTGATAAAAACAACGATATCTGAAGTATACAAATATGTTGATCAAGAAGTGAAAATAGGCGCTTGGATCGCAAATAAACGTTCAAGCGGAAAAATTGCATTCCTTCAGCTTCGCGATGGAACAGGATTCATTCAAGGCGTTGTCGTGAAAACGGATGTTCCAGAAGAAGTTTTTCAAGCGGCAAAGTCTGTTACTCAAGAATCTTCTATTTACATAACTGGAAAAATTCAAAAGGATGAGCGTTCACCATTTGGATATGAGATGCTTGTAACAGGATTAGAAGTGATCCAAGCAGCAGTTGATTATCCAATTACTCCGAAAGAGCATGGAACTGAATTTCTAATGGATCATCGTCATTTATGGCTTCGCTCCCGCCGTCAGCATGCGGTTATGAAAATTAGAAATGAAATTATTCGCTCCACGTATGAATTTTTTAATAATGAAGGATACGTAAAAGTCGATCCTCCAATTTTAACGGGAAGCTCGGCTGAAGGCGGATCAGAATTATTTGCTACGAAATACTTCGATGAAGATGCCTATTTATCACAAAGCGGACAATTACATTTAGAAGCAGCGGCAATGGCACTTGGAAAGGTATTCTCATTCGGTCCAACTTTCCGTGCAGAAAAGTCCAAAACACGCCGCCATTTAATTGAGTTCTGGATGATTGAGCCAGAGATGGCTTTCTATGAACATGAAGATAGCTTAAAGGTGCAAGAGGACTACGTGTCATATATTGTTCAATCTGTCCTAAAAAATTGTGAATTAGAATTAAAAACTCTAGGCCGAGATACGTCTAAACTTGAGAATATTAAGGCACCATTCCCGCGCATTACTTATGATGAAGCGATTAAGTTTTTACATGAAAAGGGCTTTGACGATGTCCAGTGGGGAGATGACCTCGGTGCCCCTCACGAAACAGCGATTGCAGAAGGCTATGACAAACCGGTTTTCATTACTCATTACCCAACGTCATTAAAGGCATTTTACATGCAGCCAGATCCGAACAGGGAAGAAGTTGTTTTGTGTGCGGACTTAATTGCGCCGGAAGGATATGGGGAAATTATTGGCGGCTCAGAGCGGATTCATGATTATGATCTAATGAAGCAACGTCTTGAAGAGAATAATTTAGATATGGATACTTATAAATGGTATTTAGAACTCCGTGAATATGGTTCAGTTCCTCACTCAGGGTTTGGACTTGGACTAGAAAGAACTGTAGCTTGGATTAGCGGAGTGGAGCATGTGCGTGAGACGATTCCATTCCCGCGTTTATTAAATCGACTATATCCATAAGCAGCAGCTCTTCATAATTTGAGCAAAATTAGAGGAATCGTCCTGTTGGCGATTCCTCTAATTTTTTCAGAGTAGTAAGAAAGGAATAGTTACCTGTTATTCTCCTTACTACAAAGACTTTGTTCATGATATACTGATATGGAGGTGTCAGGAATGTCCAAAACAAGTATATTAAAGTGGCTCCAGGAAGGAAATATTACGATACCTGGGGTTTTATTAACTCATTATAAAGAGATGAATTTAAATGAGCATGAACTAGTGCTTATATTGCATGTTACTTCCTTTATTGAAAGAGGGAATGCATTTCCCACTCCAGTTGAATTGTCTTCAAGCATGACGATCTCCGTTTCAGAATGTACATCGATCCTTAGAAAATTAATCCAGAAAGGGTATATCGAAATTAAAGATAGCTACTCTTCTGATGGAATTCGCTACGAACAATATAATATTGAACCTTTATGGGAAAAGCTGATAGATTATTTTCTATTTAAGGAAAAGCAAGAAACGGCAAAGATAAATCAGCAAAGTGAGACTGATTTATATACTTGCTTTGAACAAGAATTTGGAAGGCCTTTATCTCCATTTGAATGTGAAACACTTGCATTGTGGATGGATGATGACCGCCATGATCCACATATTATAAAAGCGGCTCTTCGAGAAGCGGTTATATCGGGGAAATTAAATTTCCGCTATATCGATAGAATTTTATTCGAATGGAAAAAGAATGGAATAAAAACAATTGAACAAGCGAAGAGCTACGGAAAAAAGTTCAGACAAAACCAGCAGCAAAGAGTTAAGGCTAACGAAGCTTCTGAACAACCTGGAAAAACCATACCTTTTTATAATTGGCTAGAGCAATAATTGTAGAATAAATAAAGTGGTGAGGAAGTTGTTGAACAATAGTCAAATAAGATTTTGCCTTGATGAGATGGGGGAAATGTTTCCGGATGCACACTGTGAACTTAACCACTCCAACCCATTTGAACTTGTCATTGCAGTTGCTTTATCTGCACAATGCACGGATGTGCTTGTCAATAAAGTAACAAAGAATTTATTTCAAAAATATAAAACTCCCGAGGATTATTTAAATGTACCTTTGGAGGAGCTGCAAGAGGATATTAGATCTATTGGGCTTTATCGAAACAAGGCTAAAAATATTCAAAAACTGTGCAGAATGCTATTAGATGATTACAATGGAGTAGTGCCGCATGATCGGGATGAACTGACAAAGCTTCCGGGAGTCGGCAGGAAAACAGCTAATGTAGTAGTCTCCGTTGCATATGGTGTTCCAGCTATCGCTGTTGACACCCATGTTGAACGAGTTAGTAAGAGATTAGCTATTTGCAGGTGGAAAGATTCCGTATTAGAGGTAGAGAAAACATTGATGAAAAAGGTGCCAATGGACGAATGGTCTGTTACGCATCATCGGATGATTTTCTTTGGGAGATATCACTGTAAAGCACAAAATCCTCAATGTGAGAGCTGCCCGCTACTGGAAATATGCAGAGAAGGGAAAAAAAGAATGAAGGGGAAGAAAGGGGAATGAGTAATAACAAGACCCTTTCCGTTCCTATAGAATTAGTACATCCATTTTTCTTTGCTGAGAATGAGGAAATTACTATCCATGTGGAAGAAATGGGAAATTTGTATGCCCTCAGGCCATTTCTTTATGAGACGGCTTTTTTTTCAGGAGTACAAGCAGTAAAACCATGGGAAATTCAAGAAAAAAGCATTCCAGTTCTAATTGAGGAATGGCAAAAAGTAAAAGAATTATTAGAAACACTTTTTGCTAAACGGGAGATGATTCATGTACTGGCCCCTATGAAAAAAGGGATTAGCCTCTTACTCGAATTGGTTTATTGGGGAAATGGACTTCCGGTTGTTCTTTCAAATTTGGACTTAGATAAATTAGCCATTAAGCCTGTCAATTTATCAGAGCGACTTGAATTTATTATGAAGAAACCATCCTTATATCACTCTTATATTCAATTAGCAGAGCTAATAGGTGAAATGAATAAACAATATGTCAAACAACAGATAATGAAAAAAGCGTCTAAGCCATAAGCTTAAGACGCTTTTTTTCTTTATTGTCCACTACTGCCAGGTGGATTTACAATTGGAGGGATGATCGGATTGGTATCAGTTTGATCACCGTCACCACCATCGCCATCACCCTGTCCATTACCATTACCATTACCATTACCATTACCATTACCATTACCATTTCCGTTTCCTTGCCCATTCCCATTGTCATTTCCGTTTCCATCATCATCAGGGATACCATCCTCGCCGTCCTGACCATCACCATATCCATCGTCCATTTCCGGCAAAGGAACTTGAACTGTTTGAACTGCTGGTTCACTCTTTTGATCATCACGGATTGCTGTAACCTTGAACTGATATATGCCGCCTGGAACCGGATTTGCAACTTTAATTCCTTTTTCAGCTATCACCTGTAGTAGCTGGTCTGCACCATCGTCTAATGCCGCTGAAACTTCAAATTGAACGTTCTCTACCCCTTCTGGATAATCCCACGTTAAGAGTATTTCATTCGTATTTACATCATATGATGCATTTAGGTTTGAAGGAGAATCAAGCTTATCGAATTTCTCGGATACCTCTGTTGGTGCATTTCCTTTAACCGCATACTCATAAATGATTTGATCTTTAGGCGTAAATTCACTAGCAAGTTTTGCTGGGATTGAGCCTTTTTCTATCGCAATCTTTTCAACACTGTTTGGAACAGGGAAGTCAGGTGTTTCGACTCCTTGAGAAACATGCGCCATTAAATTTTTGAAAAGAAGCATAGCGAGCTTTTGGTCCTTAGGAGCGATAGAGTTTTTCTTTTCCTTATAACCAGTCCATACAGCAGCTGTATAGTTGGTCGTATATCCGGCAAACCATGCATCTGGAATGCCTCCATTTTGAATATCCCAATCCTTTATTTCTTGTGCCGTGTAATTAGTTGTACCCGTTTTACCTGCAACATGAAGGTTTGAAATATTAGCTAATTTACCTGTTCCATATGAATCTTTCAATACACTTTTAAGCATATCGTTAATCATAAAAGCTGTGTAATCCTTCATAACTGGCTTTGAATCAGGAGTGACATCGATCTTTGAACCATCACGCATTTCAATGGCTGTGATGGAATGAGGTTCCGTATAAATCCCGTTATTGCCGAATGCACTGTATGCGCCAGCCATTTGCATCGGTGAAACCTCGTAAGCACCGATCGAAAACGATTCAAAAACATCCTTAATTTTAAATCCTAGGTTATTTGCAAATTGTTTTGCATTATCAAGTCCAACCTCCTGTAATGTTTGCAGGGCTGGAATATTTCTTGAACGAGCTAAAGCTTCTCTCATCGACATAGGGCCCATATGCTTTCGGTCCCAGTTATTAATTTTCGTCCCATTTGAATAAGTATAGGGCTTATCGTCAAGAGTATAGAAGGTGCCCCATTTTAAATATTCAATGGCAGGGCCATAATCAATAATTGGCTTAAATGTGGATCCGGCATGTCTCATCGTATCTTGGGCAAAATTAAACCCGCGCTTTACTTTAAGATTTCTTCCGCCGCCAATAGCTCGAATTTCCCCCGTTTTAGTATCAAGCAAAGTAATGCCGGCTTGGAAGTCCTCGTCTGGGAAATTAATAATTTCATTTGTATTTAACATTTTTTCCATATAATCCTGGGCATTCGTGTCTAATGTTGTATAAATCGTCAAGCCGTCGGAAGAAATATCTAGATCAGGATACTTTTTCTGAACCTCATCAATGACGATATCTACAAAGGAATCATAAGGAGAATCGTTCTGCTTTCTATTTTCCTCAGGAACGAGTGAGGATTCTACAGAAACTGCCTTTGCTTCTTCCATTTTCTCTTTTGAAATAAAGCCATGCTGATGCATTAAGGAAAGGACTATATTTCGTCTTTTTTCTGCCCGATCTGGATGTTTAAAAGGATTATAGTTTGCAGGGCTTTGCGGAATGCCCGCAAGCAATGCAGCTTCAGGAAGTGTTAGCTCATCAAGATTCTTTCCAAAGTAAACTTGGGAAGCTGTTAAAACCCCATGACTGCGATTTTCCATCCAGATTTTATTTACATACATCTCGAATATTTCTTGCTTCGTATATTTACGCTCTAGCTGAAAGGCCAACCATGCTTCCTGGGCTTTTCTGCTTATTGTTTTATTATTATTAAGAAAGGAATTTTTCACTACCTGCTGGGTAATGGTACTTGCCCCTTCTGAACCAAACCCGCGGGTAACGTTTGCAAGCACTGCTCCAGCTAAACGCTTTAAGTCCATTCCATGGTGCTTGTAGAACCGCACATCCTCTGTTGCAAGAAAGGCCTCTTCCACTAATTTAGGAATATCCTCATATTCAACATATTCTCGGCGTTCAGAGCCAATTTCCGTAATAAGATTATTGTCTTTATCTAATAATTTCGAAGGGATTGGATCCCTTAATTGTTTTTCATCAAGTTTAGGTGCGTCCTTTACCATAAAAGCAAAGGTTCCAGCTCCAACAAGCATTCCAACAATTCCAAGTGCAATTAGTGTAAGAAAGATACGTTTAAATAGGCTCTGTGCCGGTTTCTTTCCTTTGTTTTTTGGCTTGGAAGCTTGCTGTTTACGGCGCTCCTCTCTCGATTGATATTTTTCTGCCATATATGTTCATCCTTTCTGATGAGTAGAAGGTAGATTGAGATATTTATCCGAGGCTATAAAGATAATCGATTTTTTTAATATAGTCAATTCTAGGGTTATATCCTAGTGGGATTTGGTGGCCAAAAGTTTCAATTTCCTCTATAGTAATCGATTTTCTGCCGCCATCCTTCATCCTTTTCCAAAACATAAGTAGATGATGAGCCTCAAGCAGATAGATGTCCTCTGTTGCAGAAAACCTTAATAAAACAAAGCAGATCCCTTTTTGCTTCAGAATCGTTTCCATATGCAAAATTTGATGGTCATGGAAATTTTTTAATGGAAAGGAAGTTTGATTCTGAGTTTCCTTTGCCTCAAAATCAATATACCTGCCTTTGTAAACACCGTTGTAATCTGTTGTTGAAGCCTGTTTGAAATACGCTTCTTTTATGACCGCCGCACTTCTTTTCGGGTAATCCACATGAACAATTTGCACAGGTGTAGGCTTTTTATGAATGGAGGCAATTCCATTCGCTAAATAATACACATTCGTTTCATTTATATCTTCCTCCAAAGTCATACCACGGTTGCTATAGGACCATTTTTTTTCTATTTTGGTGCGCATCGTTTCTTTTTTAACGGGTAGAAACTTCTTGCCGTTCGGATAATGGAAATTCATTTAATTCACCTCACAAGCTACTACTTATCATAACAAATCTTCGTTATTTGTGGTTGAATAAAAAGTACAGATTTGCAAATGTTAAGCCATATGCTTTTTTTGGAGGCAGATCAATTATGTTTTTTGAAAGGGCAAATTATTTAAATCAGCTAAATATGGAAGAATTGGAATTGATTCAAAAAATAAAAAAACATACACAAAAGTACAATGCTGATAATATTTCCCGGACAGATGCCTATTTTCATTATTATAATCGAAATCCCGAAATTATTTGGTCATTCCTTGCAAGCATGGTGTCCCGAAATGCTGGATGGAATATGTGTGATCTCGAAGGTAAATGGTTTTCAAAAATAATAAATAAACAATTAAGAAAAAAACTGTTCCTAACTTATGAGCGGGCCAACTGGCTTATTTTTCAAGATGCATTTCCGCAATTGCTGCTCTATCAATATTCGACGAAAATGAATCGTCCAATGTTTCATTTATTAAGATATTTCCATGTATCTTCATATATGGTTAAGGAATGGCGGCTTTTTTGGGACCGCAGATGTATAAAAAGACTGATGATTTCACAAATCATTAACGAACAAAATATCATTCAGAAGCCTGTTATAAAGCATCCAGCCTATAGAAGGAAAGTTTTTCAAACTCCGCTGTTCCTGCTTCAGGATTGGTTTCATTATAGCTCCGTTATCTTTCCAACATGTGATGGGCAGCTATTTGGTGCGAGTGTAAATGGTTTTATATCGTTATCTAAAAGAATCGATCTAGGTAAGCGCCTTTCCGATATTCTATTTCAAAAGGAGTTATATCCTTCCTTTTACGAATTCGCAAAGCGGACCGTTCACACTGGCTCCAGGTATGATTATGAATTTTATTTTAAAGATCGGCCTAAAAGAACGACTCCATTTTTACGATGTACATTCCCATTAATAAAGCAAAGAAAACATAAGGCAGAAGACTGGTCCAAAAATAAAAGATTAAAAAGAAAATGGTTAAAGGAAAATGTGGAGCATATTCACCCAATCGAATTGACAGAATGGTATATGAATAAACAAGCTCAAATAAAGAAGGCTATTAACTTAAAAGAAATCGTGGAAATGAAAAGATAGCCAAAAAATGGAATTCAACACGAATGCTGTCTTCCACCTTTTGGCCGTGAAATGGAAAAAATACTTTGTTATGTTGATGGACGATTGGGTCCTTCAAGTTTTTTATTTCCATAGCCGGTTCTAGTTTCTTCCTGCTTTTTTGGTTGATTTCTTGTATGTTTTTCCTTTTTATTCAAAATACCGCACCTCCGCTTATTAGTTTGCACAGTAATGGGGTTTCCATGCGAGACGAAAATGTCGAAAGAAAGGGAGAAATAATAAAAATTTTTTCTTACTTTGACGAAACGCTTCTAGTTTTGTCAGCCTTGAAGGATTGGAATTAAGGAGAGCGAATAGAGTACATAACAATTAGAAAAGCGGAAGCGCCTTGCTCACCCCCGACAAGCACAAGACAAGCCTCTCGGAAAGGCGGTTTTACCTTTCTGGGAGGATTGGCTTGTGACCTCGAGGGGGTAGGCGCTGGAGCTAGACAATTCTTAAATATCCGGTGTTCTTATTCCAAGGAGGGCTTAGAAGATGAAGAAAAATGTTAAGGCAAAAGAGGAATTAATTAATATGCTTTCTGAAATTTATAATCAGCTTGAGGAATTAGAAACTGTACTTGATTCAAACTTTTCCGGCATTAGAAACGAATTACAAATAAATTGTTCTGACCAAATATCAGCCTGTACGAAAAGCATGGAAGCGTTAGAAACGGAAGCCGCTTATTATCAGGCTAAGAGCGGCAAGGCCGATGTGAAGGAAAATTTTCATCGTCAGCCAAGCATAAAGCTTGAAATAGGTTACAAATTACACTAAAATTGGGTCAATGTTTAGTAGCTGATTTTTATAAGCTACTTTTATTTTTGCAAAAATTCTCCTGACAGCAATTTCTGTCTATGAATTTGGAGCTGATTATTATGAATGAAGATGTAGAACTAATCCATCTGACAAACCAATTATTAAATTATATGTTCTTTTTGTCTGAAAGATATGAAAAGGCTAGGGAGCTGCAGAAGCCCGGAGATTTTTATAAAGAAGTTAAACCGTTCGCGGATGAAGTGAAATTAACGAACGATGAATGGAAAAATAAAGCGATCCAATGGATTACAACCAATCGACCGAAAAACCTATTTGCCCAGCAAGTAGAATCTACATATGAAAATATCGAAGCAATATCTGTACAAGCCTTTTATCCAGAAACGAGCAAGTCGAGGTTCACTAATTTAATTGTTTCTTCGCAATATGTACTAGACCGACTGCTTCAAACTGTAAAAGAAGAAATGGGCCCTCCTGTCACGTAATAGGAGGGCCGTTTGAATTATGTCATTTGCAGCTTAGAGTATCTACAGCGATGATAAGATTGACTACTTGTACGCCGATACTATAGTTTGTCTCTCTTAATGTGCCTTAAAGGGATTCAGGAACCTCTGCTCCTTGAGCCTCGAGTTCACGAACAAGGTTACGATAGACATTAATACAAATATCGTTTTGAACATATGACTTTTTCGTAAAATCAAGTAATTCGTTTACACTTTCAGGACTGTAATTCCTCATTTGAAAAAATTTCATTGCTAGTTCGTGAACATTCATGCTAATTTCCCTCCTCTAATTTTCTCTCGTATTCTGCTAAACTAGAAAGCTAGTTTACTAGCAGAATAACGAAATTTTACTGCATAGCGTTTATTTCTTTTCAATATCCTATCATAAAAAAGGTATGGTTCTTTATTTTTCAAATATTAAGACTTCCGACATGAATCTTCAACAATAGACAAAAAATGAAAACGTTTCCAGTGTAATCACAATATAGGCATTCTTTTCATAAATTATAGTAATGATTTCTCAAACAAGCTGAGATAGATTGTTTATGAAAGAGGAGGATGTCCCCATGTTTGGCCGAAGAGGAGCCAGCCATTATATAAATCAATATCACCCAACATATATGAATCAATATCACCCAACTTATATGAATAAATTTGATTACGGACTAAACCAATATCATTGGAGACAGCAGCCCCCTTATTATCCTTCTCCTACAGGGAATATGGGGTTCTACAACGGTCCACACAATCAACCTTTTCCATATGGAAGTGACATGATGTATCAAAATTCCTATCCTGCCATGGGCAGCCAAAATTTAATGTATAACCAGTACCCAACTAATGGATATCCGATGCAGCAAAATGGGATGCAGATGGGGCAAGGAAATGTTTCACAGAGCATTTTCCAAAATCCTTTAGATCCTGAAACAAACGAAAATATATCGAACTCTTATAATCCCTATTTCTCTAATTCTTATATGAACCCTTACCCAAAGCAATCCTTTATGCCTAAACAGTCATCAGGTGTACAATCCCTTATGAATTCATTTAAGTCACAGGATGGTTCAATCGATATTAATAAAATGATGAATACGGCCGGCCAGATGGTTAATGCCGTAAGTCAGGTTTCATCGCTTGTAAAAGGATTAGGCGGGTTTATCAAGGTTTAATGAAAAAATTTACAATAAGGTATTCGCCAAAATAGTCATGCGAATACCTTGTTTTTTATAGGCTAAAAAAAATAGGATTGACAGTAAATAGAAAATGGTGAAAAAATAGAGAAATGAATATAAAGTGAAACTTCAATCAGTGGGGGAGTTCCTTCATCCCTCACTGATTGTTAGTTGAACCAATCGGGCCTTTACGGGCTGTTGATCCCCACTTAGAATTTTTTTACTTTACGCAACTTTTTGAAGTGAGGGTCTTACAGCCCGTTAATCTGCAATAAATGGGGGATCCAGATGTTACGTTCATTACAGCAAATTGTTATCATATTCCTCTTAATCCTTTCTCTTGCTGCAATACCAATGATAGTAGAAGTAAATCCGCTTGAGAATCGGCTGGAATGGCATTTCGAAAAATTGCCTAGAATTTATGGTGATTTTATTAGTGAAATCAGTAATGGTAGCCTTGGTACATATCAGTTAGGGACTCAGCAGCGGGAAATTGCGGAGGATATTCGGAATAACTTTTTTACTAGTTTAAAAATCATGCTTATAGGTGTAAATGTTTCAATTATTATTAGCTTGATTTTTGGTATTTTCGTAAGCCGTTTTCGATTAACAAAGCTTTTTAATTTCATTTTGAACCTCTTATCAGCCATACCTGATTTTATTATTATTATTTTGTCTTTGATTTTAGCTGTAAATATCTATAAAGTCACAGGAGTTAGAATAATTTCTTTACGTGCCGATGCGGGAACGCTCAATCTTTGGTTTCCAACCTTGCTTGTAAGTATTGCACCGACATTATATATGTTTAAGCTTGTATCAGTGAAGTATCTTCAAATGAGCAGTGAAGATTATATTAAGACAGCGGTAGCAAAAGGAATGCGTTTAAATTATATTAATTTCCATCATGTTTATAAAAATGTTGAGCCCTTTATTAAAGCTGAATTAATTAAAGTCATTTCCTTAAGCGTCGGAAATCTATTTATCATCGAGTACATCATGAATGTATCTGGTATTACGAAATTTATTTTTCAAAGTAATGAGATTCAGCCAATTGCTATTGGCCTTTTCTCGATGCTTTTTATATCGGGTGTCGTCTATTTATCCATTAGAATAGTACTTTACCTTTTTAAACGAGGATTTATATATGAATAAATTATTTAACATCAATTATTCTTTATATGTAGGGATTTTCTGCGTATCAATCATTCTTTTTCTATGTGTATTTGGTCCAATACTGGCTCCGCACTCATTAACAGAGATGCTCGAAACGCAATATAGGAATGGAAAGGTACTATCTCCGCCAATAGAACCTTTTGAAAATGAAAGCTACCCATTAGGTACAGATAAATGGGGCTATGACTTGATGACGATGATCCTATATGGAATTCGTTATACGGTATTTGTAGCACTGGCTGTTACATGTATTAAGATGGTGTTAGGGACAATAATAGGATTATATGCAGGCATGTGGAAAAAAACATCTAGCTTGTTGAGTGCTTTTGAAAATGCCTGGAGCTATATCCCTTTGTTTCTCATTTTATATTTTTTTATGAGGCCGATAAGTTTTAATAGTCAATTAAGTACAAGCACTCTCTTAGGATATTTTATTATTATTGCTTCTGTAATCAGTATCCCTAGTATTGTTTCTTCCGTGAGACAGAAAACGGCTGAGTTATATAAATCTGTATATATTGAGGCTGCACATATTCTCGGGGCCAGCAAAAACAGGCTAATTTGGAAGCATATTTTTCCGCAAATGAAGGAAACGATTTTAGTGATGTTCATTTTGGAAATTGTCTATGTCATTACTATTATGGGCCAGCTGTCACTTATGAATATTTTTATTGGCGGAACTACTGTTCGATTTGATCCGATCATTTATCTATCGGTAACGAAGGAGCTATCTGGTTTAGTTGGACAAGCTAGAGGAAATATTTACGGGAATACTCATATTTTGTTGATCCCTTTAATGGTTCTCTTATTTACGACCATATCTTTCAGTTTATTAGCAAATGGTCTAAAAAATCGCTTTCAGGCAAACTACTCAAGAACACCATGGATAAGGACGGGACAGGTACATCGGATTTTACCTATTCGCAAGCAATTCAATCAGGAAAGGAAGCGTATACTCCCTCGAGGAGAAGGACTTGCCTTCGTTTTGCTTGTCATGTTATTTACCGGGGCAGGTGTTTATGTTACAGCCACGAAGGATGCAGATGTAGGGGTGAAAAATGATAGTAAAGCGTACTATGATATGCATGTAGAAATGGATTCAAAAGGTGTCTTTCATACAACAGCAAATATTCATATCAAAAATAAATCAGATAATTATTGGGAGGATCTCACCTTTTATTTCATTCCAAATGCATTTGAAAAAGGGCATTCTTTCCAATCGGTTAAAAGCTATTCTACAGTACAAATGAAGAAAATCATTATAAATGGCGAGCAAGCAAAATATAGCTTGGAAAAAGATCAATTAAACATTAGCATCCCGTCAACCATGCAGAAAAGGAAAAAATATCAAATTAAAATTGAGTATTCATTCACGATTCCAAATGAAGGTGTACGTCTTTCAAAAGAAAAGGAAAATTATTATTTGGCACATTGGTACCCAATGTTGGCAACCTATCAAAATGGAAAATGGAATAAGGAAGATTATGATGTAGGAATGGAGACGTTCCATACAGACTTTTCTAATTTTGAAGTCTCTTATAAAATTCCAGAAGGGTACTCCCTTATTTCTTCATCCGATAAGGACCCTCGAATAGGTGCAAGTGAAGGGAAAATCAAAGTAAAAAAAGTGAGGGATTTCTTCATTGGCATTGTTAGAGTTATGGATATCCATGAAACGGAGGCTAATGACGGAGTCAAGATCCGATTGTTCACAAAGACGGACCATCAGAAAAATATTAAGGAAACTTTAGAGTTAGCAAGAGATGCATTAAGCTTCTATCAGGAGAATATAGGGAAATATCCCCATAAACAATTAGATATTATTTTAGATAACGGCCCATTTATGGAATATTCAGGTGTAGTAACAATTAATCCTTACATAGAGGATACGTATTTTTACAGAAACGCCGTAGTCCATGAAATCGCCCATCAGTATTTCTATGGTGTGGTGGCGAACGATCAATATCATCAGGCATGGGTTGATGAAGGCATGACTGAGTTTGCAACCTCTATGTACTTTTATGCTGGCAAAAATCAAAGCAGGAGTGAAGCATTTCGCATTCCCTATAACCGAATGGAGCGTATAAAGGCTGCTAATCCTCCAATTGGCAGACAATATTCAAATGTTTCATTAGATAAAGTAAAAAATACAGGCTTTATTTATGGTCAGCCTGCCATTGAAATGTTAAAGATGGTGGAGGATAAGTATAGACTTAAAGGAGCCGATGTAAAGGAAGTTAGCATGCAATTTCTTTCTAGCTACTATGAGCATTTTAAATACAAGGAAGTAGATACGAAGGAATTTATTCGGTTCACAAGAGATTATTTCAGTGTACCGACTGGTTATTTTAATAAATGGCTGGATACTTCCGAGCATTAACAAGCAGTTTATTAGACTGCTTGTTTTTTATTCAATTTCATCGATTTTTATATGCTTTCCTTTTTGTTTAGGAACACGGATCTTTAAGAGTCCATTTTGGTATGATGCTTTTACCTTATTTTCGATAATTGGCTGCGGAAGTGGTATCGTTCTGCTTGATTTTTGCATTGATTGCCGCATTCTTCTAACCTTCTGGTCCTCATCCTCTTCGGTGAATATTTCATTAGATTGAACGGAGATGGTTACGTAATTATCAAAGACATCGAGCTTAATCTGCTCACGTTTAACACCAGGCAGCTCTGCCGTAATAATATGCTCCTCCATTGTTTCTCGGACATCAACGTGAAATGGAGTATGAAAAGGAAATGGGCTCTTGAAGAATTCATCTATTGATTGCAGAAATCCCTTAACTGGTTTTTCATTAAAGAAATGATTCACCGATTTCACTAAATCTCCCAACTCATTTTTTCCCTTTTTGTTATCGTTGCTCAATTTTTTCAGCCCCTATCAATTAATGATGTTGGCATAGCCACAATATCATATGAAGGTAACTGGGTATTTGTTCTTGGTAAATAAAATATTGGTAATTTTTGAACAAATATTGACAATTGAAAAAGCGTGATTTGAATCACACTTTAACTTTGGAATTGAGGATATTCTGATCATGTTATGAAAAAGCGTGATTTGAATCACATTTGATCATTGGAATTGAAGATATTCAGATCATGTTAATTTATTGGGAAAGTGGGAGATTGAAAGAATGTTTTGCTACCAGTGTGAACAAACTCCGAGTGGGGGATGTAAAGTTATCGGTGTTTGTGGAAAAGATGAAACCATTGCAAGCTTGCAAGATACAATTATTTTTGGCTTAAAGGGGATTGCTGCCTACCGTACACATGCAAATCAGCTAGGATACACGGATCCATTTGTTGATGCAACGACCCATGAGGCACTTTATTTGACATTAACAAACTCAAATTTTAATGTACAAGAACATATTGAGATGGCGTTAAAGGTAGGGCGCTCAGCCGTTAGGGCAATGGAAATGCTTGATGAGGCCCATACTACAAGACTGGGCGTTCCACAGCCAATCCGCGTATCGCAAAACAAAATCGAAGGTAAATGTATTATCGTAACAGGCCACAATTTATTCGCATTAGAGGAACTGCTCAAGCAGACAGAGGGAAAGGGAATTAATATTTATACGCACTCAGAAATGCTGCCTGCTCATGGGTATCCTGAATTGAAGAAGTATAGCCATTTAAAAGGAAATATCGGTAAAGCTTGGTATGACCAGCGCAGATTATTTGAAAAGTTCCCTGGCGCCATCTTGGCAACGACTAACTGTGTCATGCCAATAAAAGGTACATATGCAGACCGGATGTTTAGCTATGAGGTCGCAGGTCTAGAAAATGTAGAGAAAATAGTGAATGATGATTATAGCCGGCTAATAAATCGGGCGTTGGAGCTGCCAGAGGCAAATATTCAATCAGATGAAACATTACTAACTGGCTTCCACCATGAAACCGTACTAGGTCTTGCACCAGAGGTTATTGTGGCTGTTAAAGAAGGAAAAATAAAACGGTTCTTCGTCATCGCTGGCTGTGATGCCCCAGGGAAGGACGGAGAATACTACCGTGAACTTGCTACATCATTGCCGCCTGAAGCAGTTATTCTAACAACATCCTGTGGAAAGTTCCGTTTTAATGATGTTGATTACGGGGTTGTTCCAGGAACAGAAATTCCGAGATATATTGATTTAGGTCAATGCAATAACTCGGGATCAACCGTGAAAATTGCGAAAGCTTTGGCAGATGCTTTTGAATGTGAAATTAATGAGCTGCCAGTAAGTATTGTATTATCTTGGTTTGAACAGAAGGCCGTTGCGATTCTACTAGGATTATTTAGTTTAGGAATTCAGGATATCCGTATAGGACCTAAGGCACCTGAATTTATTTCAGAAGGCGTTTTGGATGTACTACAAAACACTTTCAATCTAAAACTTATTGGAACGGTTCAAGAAGACTTGGAAGAAATGCTTCAATATAATTAATAGCTAACAAAGAAGAACCACCTTTAATAAGTGGTTCTTCATTGTTATTTATAAGATTTCTTCTAATAGACTATCAGGATCAATAATAATATTTCCGGATGAATCTGTTTCAATCAGCTGGTCCTTTTTAAGCTTAGTTAGTGTCCTGCTGACAGTTTCTCTCGTTGTGCCGATCATGTTGGCGAGATCTTTATTAGTGAACTCTGCCTTTAAGAGATAGAACCCATTATCCATTTTCTGACCGTGAATTTTGGCTAGGCGAACGAGCAGTTTAATAATTTGCTCATATGTATTATTTAGGATTTGCGATTCGAGCCGTTCTTGCAGGTCAACAATTTTTTCTCCCAGAACTTTAAACACTTTAATACATAGCTCAGGATTTTCTATAAGGACCTTTTCAAATTGGTCAATTGGCACAACAACTAATGTGGAGCTTTCGAGTACCTCAGAAAAAGCAGGGTATCCTCCTTTTCGGAAAAAGCCTACATGTGGAAACATATCCCCATTTTTAGCGATTGCCACGATTTGTTCTCTGCCATTCACATCACTTTTATAAATTTTAATTCGTCCGCTTTGAATAAAATATACATTCTCTAACGGATCATCCTGCATGAATACATGACTGCCTTTTTTCCATTCCCTAGAGATGGAGATCTCAACAATTTTGTCAATTTCTGAATCACTGAGCTCTTTAAAAAGAGTAAACTGCGAGAGTACCTTTTTAATGTCAGAATAATTCATGTTATCACCTCTTAAGTAAAACCATTGTTACCAATATTGTAACAAAAAAGCCACAAGAAAGAAGCGTTTTGGGTTTGGAAGAATTTGAACATTTTATGACAGGGAAGTTTTTCTTTAAAAACGAACGCTTATTCGCTAGAATAATAGATATGAGGTGAGTAAGATGAAAGTTCGGAAAAGCTTGCATGAATTAATGAAGGAAATGAAAGAACTGGAAGAGTTCAAGCAAAACATCGTTCATTGGCACACAATTGAAGAAAAGGAAGCGAGGATTGACGACCTTCCAGCTGATATAAGCCCTAATCTTAAGGAGGCTTTACAAAGAAGAGGAATAACAAGTCTTTATACTCATCAGAAATCGGCATATGAAACCGCTATGAAGGGACAAAGTCTTGTTGCAGTAACTCCAACTGCTTCAGGAAAGACACTATGCTACAATCTCCCTGTTTTACAGACCATTATTAATGACCCTCATGCAAGAGCGCTATATATGTTTCCAACTAAAGCCCTTGCCCAAGATCAAAAAAGCGAAATTAATGAAATCATAAATGAAACAGGATTAGCTATTAATAGCTATACATATGATGGGGATACCCCTGCTAATATTCGGCAGAAGGTCCGAAAAGCGGGGCATGTCGTCATTACAAATCCAGACATGCTTCATTCGGCTATCCTTCCCCACCATACAAAGTGGGTTTCCCTTTTTGAAAACCTGAAATTTGTTGTGATTGATGAACTTCATATATACCGTGGTGTTTTCGGAAGTCATGTCTCTAATGTCATCCGGCGATTACAAAGAATTTGCCGCTTTTATGGAAGTGATCCTATTTTCATTTGTACATCGGCAACTATCGCTAATCCATCGGAACTTGCGGAGAAGTTAACAGAAAAACCGGTTAAATTAATTGATAATAACGGGGCACCAAGCGGGAGAAAGCATTTTGTTTTCTATAATCCGCCAATTGTTAATAAGCCTTTAAATATTAGAAGAAGCGCTACATTAGAAGCTAGAAAGCTAGCTTCAATTTTGTTGAAAAATAAAATACAAACGATTATTTTTGCGAGAAGCCGTGTAAGGGTCGAGATCCTACTTACATATTTACAGGAACTCGTAAAGTATAAATTAGGGCCAAAGGCTATTCGCGGCTACCGAGGCGGTTATTTGCCAACAGAGAGACGGGAAATTGAAAAAGGACTCCGTTCTGGAGAAATATACGGTGTTGTCAGCACGAATGCTTTGGAATTGGGAGTAGATATTGGACAGCTGCAAGTGTGTATTATGAATGGCTTCCCTGGGACGATTGCGAGCTCATGGCAGCAAGCAGGGCGTGCCGGAAGGAGGCATGGTGAATCCCTTGTGATTATGGTTGCGAGCAGCAGCCCAATGGATCAATATGTCATTCAAAATCCGGATTACTTCTTCAAAAGAAGTCCTGAAACAGCGAGAATTCATCCCGATAATTTGATTATTTTAATCGATCATATCAAATGCGCAGCCTTCGAGCTTCCCTTTCATGCAGGAGAATCCTTTGGATCATTTGAAACGGAAGAAGTCCTCGAATATTTAGCGGAAGAACGGGTTCTTTATGAAAATGGGGGAAAATATTATTGGATGAATGATTCTTTTCCTGCCCATAATATTAGTTTACGTTCAGCTTCCCAGGAAAATGTAGTCATTATTGATCAATCTGACATAGCGAATGTGAAGGTAATCGGTGAAATGGATCAATTTTCTGCTATGACGCTCCTGCATGAAGAGGCGATTTATCTTCATCAAGGAACCCAGTACCAAGTAGAGCTGTTAGACTGGGAGGAGAAAAAAGCCTTCGTTAGAGAAGTGGAGGCGGATTACTTCACAGATGCTAATTTGGCCGTTGAGCTCAAGGTTCTCGAACAGGATAAGCAGCGTTGCCTGCCTTCAGGAGAAATTGGTTATGGTGATGTGAGCGTTGTTGCCTTGGCAACTATTTTTAAAAAGATAAAATTTGAAACACACGAAAATATTGGTTCAGGGCCTATAAGTCTTCCAGAGGCAGAGCTTCATACAAGCTCTGCGTGGTTCTCATTAAATGAAGAGTGCTTACAAGACAAGCGAGAGAGATTAGAGCAAGGGCTTATAGGGTCAGCTCATGCATTAAGGCATATTGCCCCGCTTTTTGTCATGTGTGACCCTCAGGATATTCATGTTGTCCCGCAGGTGAAAGCGGCTCACAATGAGAAGCCAACGATATTTTTCTATGATCGCTATCCGGGTGGGGTTGGATTAAGTGAAAAGATATACGAAGGGTTTGAACATGTTTTACATGAGGCAAGACAAATGGTGGGCAATTGTCTTTGTGAGCAAGGCTGTCCTTCCTGCATTGGGACTGATACTGCTTCAAAAACGGCTAAAGCAGATGTCCTCAACATATTAACAAGCTTCACATCGAGAAATGTAATCACTGGTGATAACTATGTCCATTAAAAACAAGCTGAATCGAATAAAGTCACATCTATCGCATGAAAGCAGCACTGAAAAGCGAGTTCAAAAAGTAGAATTAACCGACTTTCCTTATAGAGAGGTTTGGGAAAAAGAAGGAGTTACACCATATTATTTTGACGAGGATTTTTGCTTAATTAGGGAAAAGGAATATTCAGTTAACGAGAAACACGGCATTTATACGTTTGACCAATTTTATCAGGCTGTGGAAGCATGGAATTCTTCAGATATCTATCATCCATTGTCAGCTGCTGGGTTTCGGGCAGATCAATTTTTTTTCTTTGACACAGAAACAACTGGACTCGGTGGAGGTGCTGGAAACACAATCTTTATCCTTGGCCATGCTAGCCTTCAAGGAAACAAGGTTCGTCTAAAGCAGCATATTTTGCCCCATCCAGGAGCAGAGGTCGCTTTATACAAAAGCTTTCTAGACAGTGTTGATTATAAGATGATGGCAACCTATAATGGAAAATCATTTGATTGGCCGCAAGTGAAAACGAGACATACTCTTATTCGGGATCAAGTTCCTAAATTGCCTCCATTTGGCCATTTCGATTTATATCATGCTTCTAGAAGGATGTGGAAGCATAAATTAGAACGTTTGAAGTTGTCTGTAGTTGAAAAAGAAATATTAGGTGTCGAAAGAAAGGATGATCTTCCAGGTTTTTTAGCACCGATGATTTATTTTGATTATGTGGAAACAAAAAATCCAGAAGGAATGCTAGGAGTATTGAAACATAATGAAATAGACATTTTATCCCTTATTAGCTTATATACTCACCTATCTTATCAAATTCTTGGGATTGATAAGTCACAGACTGCACGGGAGACATACGAAGTTGGGAGATGGTTTTCCCAATTGGGAGAAACTGCATCAGCCAAGAAGGCATTCTCAAATATTTCAGCAGGAGATGGCATTGAAGCACTTCAAGCTAAGCATGCACTTGCATTCGAATATAAGAAACAAAAGAAATGGCTTGAAGCTATTCAGCTATGGAAAGACGTTGCTGAGGGAAGCGAAATGGAAATAAAGGTGGAGGCATGTATTGAACTTGCGAAAATTTTTGAGCATCGTCAAAAAAATATCGAACAAGCTCTTACATATACGAAAATGGCTGATTCCTTTTATAAGGCAAATGAGATAGAGAGCGCTTCCGTTAAATATGAGGATCTCATTAATAGGCTCCAGCGACTGATGAGAAAGAAGGAGTCCTCTAATATCTTCACAAATAATTAATAATTGTTTGAAAAACCCACTAATTCCTAGTTGTAAGCCTATTGCAAAAGCTGTAAAATGTGTAATTGTGCAGTATTATTTAGGAATAGAGTGAGGCAGATATCATGTATAAAGCAATATTATTTCTGTTTTTTTTCGTTATTATATTTGTAGCCGTTTTATTCTCCAACTTAAAAGGGAGTTTTTATAGTATGTTCTAAAAGGGTCATACATATTTCTGAAATCCTGTTGCTTTTGTTTCTCTTTAGGTAGTAGCACAATATAAGTAAAAAGTAAAGAAAATAGGTTTTTTCATTAGTACAAGATTCCCCCCATCTACATAGGCTGTTAATGTAAATAAATTATGGAGAAAGGGGATCTTGATATGTTTTGCGGACCAAGACCAACAAATATTTTACCTGCTTTTGTTTCACCAACTAAATGTTGTGTGAATCATAATTTCCAGAATACGATCGTTCCACATATCCATCCAAGTCATACAACTACTGTGAACCATCATAATTTCCAGCATGTGCATTCTTTCCCGCATACGCAATCAGTAGTTAATGAGGTGACAAACCAACAGTTTGTTGCACCAGCAGCACCTGGATTTGTACCTTCTGCAGGATATGGTGCACCTGGTCCAGGGGCAGTAGCTCCGGGCTTCGGTGTTCCGGGACCGGGAATGTACGGTGCAGGACCATATTTCAGAAAATAATCAAGGCGAGGGCATATTTGGATATGCCCTTGTTTTTATATATCCGGTGAGTGAGCAAGTATCATTTGAAATTATCATGTATACATAGAAAGGCTAGTGCTATGACTAAAGTTGCAATCATATCTGGCTATAAACCTTATGAAATCGGTATATTTAAAAATGATGATCCAGCTGTTCATATTATTAAATTGGCAATAAAAAACCAGCTCTTATCCCTATTAGACGAAGGGCTGGAATGGGTAATCATTAGCGGTCAGCTTGGTACAGAACTATGGGCTGCAGAGGTAGTGTTCGACCTTCAGCTTGAAGGCTTCCATGATCTTCAGCTTGCCGTAATAACTCCTTTCTTGAATCAGGAAGATACATGGAAGGAAGCAAATAAAGAATGGTATGAATCGATATTGGCACAAGCTGATTATATTGATTCTGTTTCGAGAAAGCCTTATGAAAAGCCTTGGCAATTCCGTATAAAGAACCAATTTTTTGTAGAAAAAAGTGATGTTCTGCTTTTGTTTTATGATACGGAGAAAGAGGGAAGCCCAAAATACTTATTTGAAGAAGCGAAAAGGAAGCAGGAAAAGAGTCATTATGAAATTAGAGTTATCAGTTTCGATGACTTACAAGTATTAGCTGAGGAAGTGCAAATGAAAGCCGAGTATGAATGATAAAGTGAAACTTCAATCTGTGGGGGGCCGACGCACAGGATGTGTCTAGTGCAAATGTTGCGACAGGAAGAACGTTTTAAGTCTGCTTCCTCCCCACTGATTGTTAGTTGCGGCCCACAGGATGTGGGTCACACAGACGTTGCCACAG